>CAKZTD010000356.1 GCA_937921595.1 uncultured Saprospiraceae bacterium | reverse complement strand
CGGGTGTAGCCCAATCGGTAGAGGCGCATGACTTAGAATCATGATGTTGGGGGTTCGAGGCCCTCCATCCGTACAAAAAATAATTGACTGTAAGTTGAGCGATTTATTTGTTCCTTTAGCCCAACTGGAAGAGGCAACAGGTTTAAGCCCTGTCAAGTGTCAGTTCGAATCTGACAAGGAACACAAAGAAATTGAATAACAATTTCTGGTTTTATAAAAGGAAGTATAGCACGTAATCGGTAGCGTCCCGGATTGTAAACCCGGTGCCTTTTGGTCTTGGAGGTTCGAGTCCTTCTACTTCCACAAAATTCGGAAAGTAAACCAAGTATGGACTTGGACTTCCCTGCTAAGGAATGTGTCCGTCGATGACGGATGGGGATCGTTACCTCTATTTTCCGCGAATGACATCATACCCAATATTGGCCTTGGGACTAGTCTGCAAAACTAGTTTAATATCAGTTCGATTCTGATTGATGTCTCTATTAGGAAGTTAGCATGCAATGGTGCATAAGCGGTCTTGAAAACCGTGCCGTCCTTCGGGATGAGGGTTCGATTCCTTTAGCTTCCTCTAATGTTTGAAATGACAAAGGACTTTGCCTTTAGGGCAAAGTCCTTGTTGTTTTATTATTGAAAAAACTTCGTCTTCAGAAAAAACTACCGACGAAATTCTTTTAAATTAGTAGAGATGCTAAAATGATTTATTCCACCAGCTAAGTGATTGAAAGCTCTGCCATATTCAATTCTAAAACGACTTACTTTTATTCCTAATCCCATAGAGAATCCGGCAAGGCTTCGAAAATTTTCCACGGTTAATTCTTGTCTTTGGAAATGATTATAGGCGACCCGCATTCGGAAGTTTTCTTTTTTACCTAACAGGAATTCGCCACTAAAAATCAGATGACGAAAAAAGTTATCTGTAAAAGTACCGAAACGATTTTCTGATTGTTGTTGAAGTTCTCCAAGAAAAATAGAAGATTGCTCTGCATTAGGATCATCATACAAAACATTCCATTGATGCAGATTATGATAGGTTGCAGAAACTCTAAAAGGAAGGTGTTTTAATCTTCGAGATATTCCAATCTGAAAATCAAACGGAATAGATTCTCTCTCGTCGTCATAAGTTGTGAACTGAGCGCCCATGTTTTTTAAAACAACACCGATAGAAAAGAGGCCAGAAGTATCCTGATAATAAGCTCCAAGATCTGCAGCCATACCTACAGAATTATAGTCTTCTAATTGAGATGTGATAACTTTTAAGTTAGCTCCTAGCCTAAGTTTTTCATAGACTTGTCTGGCTGCACCAATAGTCATTGCATATTCAGATGCTTTAAAAGTACCAGTGATTGTACCAAACATATCTGCGGAATCAAAAGTCCCATAATTCAGGTATTGAATACCTCCATGAAAAACAGTTTTAATTTTTTCAGCATTAAAACCATAAGCAGCATATCCTGTACTTATCCCCGCGACATAAATGTTGTGGTTGAAAGACATTTGATTATGCATGTCCGCATTAAGAGTAGCAGGATTTAATGCAGCGAATACAACATCATCATCAGCAACAGATATAATGTCACCACCAAGTCCAGTTGTTCTTGCAGAAGGAGAAAGCGTTATAAATTCATATACATTTTCCCCTCCGATAGGTTGAGCAATAAGAGATCCGGAAAGAAAAGAAACTAAAAATAATAGTATCAGTTTATTCATGTTCGGCTAGTTGATTTGTTGTGTGATATCACCTTCCTCAAGTGTCCAGGAAGTTCGGCAAATACCATCGGTACAATTCATTTTTTTTATTAGAATTCCTTCTTCATTATAAAGTTTTAAGAGACCGTGTTCTTTTGGCCTGCTGGCTTCTTCATCGAAACCATTATAATTACCTTCGGCTTTTAGATTTCCATTCTCATAGAATTCTTGAAAAGGACCATTCTCTTCATTGTTCACTAATATAACTATCTCTTCTAATTGGCCATTATCATAATATTTCTTCCATTCACCATCAGCGACATTGTTTTTATAATTACCTTCTTGTTGTAGTTTTCCGTTTTCAAAATAACGTTTGTAAGGGCTTGTAAATTCACCCATTTTATAGGTTTCTAAAATTTCTAATTTACCACTTTCGTAATATACTTTTCGCTCACCATGCAATGTGTCTTTTATATAATTGGCTTCTTCGTATTTTTGACCATTAGGATAATGTGCTGTATATAATCCCTCTTTTGAAAAATCTGCCTTATTCCTAGAGTATTTGATGGTGTAACCAAATTCATTTTTGGTTTCTATGGTTTCAGTTTTTGAAGAACAAGAGAAAGCAGAAATAACTAAATATAAAATAAGAAATCGCATCTAACTAATATTTTAATTTAAACGAATAAAATGGATGTAGCGTATACTTTTAAAAAGACTAAAATAACACTTTGACTCAAGACTGACACATTTATTGGTAGGCTAAATTGATTGAGTTTGACAAAGAGGTGTTTTCAGCTTCATTTAGTACAAATCAATAGGCTTTATTCCAAAACGAAACGATAAAAGATAATTCAGTTTCATACGGAATTATTTGGTATAAAGTCTAATATCTAAACGCTTTGATATTGCAAAGTAACAAAGAAGAATTCACAAGAGAGCATAAAAAAAGCCCAGTGAGAAATCACTGAGCTTTTTATATTTTATAAAGATCATTTATGAAACATGACCATTGATTTTCGCTTTTACACCAACTGGTGCTCTTCCAATACTTTCGTAATGAAGACCTAGATCTTTCATTTTGTCTAAATCATAAAGATTTCTTCCATCAAAGATCGCTTTAGATTTTAGACTATTTGCTACTCTGTTAAAATCAGGTGTTCTGAAAACACTCCATTCAGTAACAATAGCAAGCACATCAGCATTTTCAAGTGCATCGTATTGGTTATCTACCAAAGTGATACGGTCACCATATTCACCTCTGATATGCTCCATAGCTTCAGGATCAAAAGCCTGAATCTTTGCACCTGCTTCTAGTAATTCATTCATGATGTAGAGCGCCGGTGCTTCTCGAGTATCATCTGTATTTGGTTTGAAAGCTAATCCCCAAAGGGCGATAGTTTTTCCAGCAACATCTCCGTCAAAGAAAGCTTTAATTTTTTTAGCTAAAACAGTTTTCTGAATAGTATTGACTTTCATTACCGAGTTAAGAATTTTGAAGTCATAATCAAATTCGTTTGCTGTTTTGTAAAGCGCTTGAACATCTTTCGGGAAACAAGAACCTCCATAACCAACACCTGGGAATAAGAATCTTTTTCCAATACGATTATCGCTACCCATTCCTTTTCGAACCATGTCAACATCTGCCCCTGCTTTTTCGCAAAGGTTAGCAATCTCGTTCATGAAAGAAATTCTTGCAGCGAGGTAAGAATTCGCAGCGTATTTTGTCATTTCTGCAGAACGCTCATCCATAAAGATGATAGGGTTACCTTGACGAACAAATGGCTCGTACAATTGTCTCATTACTTTTTGAGCACGATCAGAACTTGTTCCGATTACCACACGGTCAGGCTTCAAAAAGTCGTCAACTGCAACTCCTTCTCTTAGGAACTCAGGATTTGAAACTACATCAAAAAGACTTGCATCAACATTAGCAATCAATTTTTCATATACTCTCTCAGAGGTACCTACAGGAACTGTACTTTTGTCAACAATAACTTTATAGTCTGTAATGATTTTTGATAAATCATCTGCAACACCAAGGATGTAAGAAAGATCAGCAGATCCGTCTTCGCCTGGAGGTGTCGGTAAGGCTAAGAAAATAATTTCAGCATCCTCAATAGCTTCCGCTAGATTGGTTGTGAATTTTAATCGGCCTTGTTTTTTGTTTCTTTCAAAAAGAACGTCTAAACCAGGTTCAAAAATTGGCACTTCGCCTTGACGCATTCTGTTGACTTTATTTTCGTCAATGTCAACACAAATTACATTGTTGCCTGTTTCTGCGAAACAAGTTCCAGTTACTAAACCGACATAGCCAGTACCTACTACAGCAATATTCATTTTTTTAAGTTTTAATGTTAGTTACAAGAGATAATATGTCCTTAATCTATTTTAGGGATTATATTTTTTAATAGGGCTTAATAGGGTTAATATCTTATGGTTGTTCAAGTTCATTTTTTACTGTACAAGTAATTGAATACTAAACAGATATAGTATTCACTACAAGATGAATACCAAAAAATACGAATACCTACCTATATAACGAAGAAATTGAAAATTCTTTGTTAAGGAGAAGTTTATTCTGTATTTCAATACATAAACACTTCAATTTCGGTGACGAAATTGAAGTGTTTATAGTAGAGAGATTTATTGACTAGTAGGTTTTGAACGGGTGCTTAATAGAACTTAGATCTTAAGTCTTTAATTTCAGCGTTTTTCTTCATTGATTGAAGCAAAGATCCTGCAATTTGTGATTGCGTAGACTGAGTACTTTGTTTACGTAACGTAGGAATATTTGAAGGACCCGTTACTGCCGACTTAGAATTAAGTTTTACAATATATACACCAGTGTTTCCAATAATAGGATCTGAAACACTGTTTGGTTCTTGATTGAATGCTGTAGCAATTACCTCAGGTTCGTTACCCATGTTAGGAATAAAGCTAGAGTTAAAAGTAACTGTTGCAGCGGTATCAACTTTTGTAGAGAAACTAGATGCGATAGCAGATAAATTCTGACTAGTAATTCTACTTTTGATTACTTCCGCTTTTTTCTGGTTCAATACTAAAGGTCGAATTTCATCTGCAATAGAAGCTGCTGAAGGATTACCTGCTTCAGTGATAGATTTTAATCCAATGACTACATATTTAGAAGTATAATACTCTACAGGATCTTGATACTCATAAACCTCAGGAGCTACATCACCAGTGCTTGTTTTTCCAGTATAAGCCCATCGAATAATATCTCTCGACGTTGCGCCAGTTCCGAGAATGTTTAATGCATAATCATTAGCTTTCAAAGGAGTAGTCGTTTCAATATTCAATCCTTGATCATTAGCTGATTGTGTAAAATCAGCAAGATTCCGATTGTTAGCCATGAACTCTTGAGCTACTGCTGCAATACTTTCTTGTGTAATATCACTAGGGACAATAGTCTTAGAAATAACAGAAACTTTTACACGCTCTGTCTTATTATCAGAGTCTGCATATTTTCTACTAATTGGCTCAATTAAGTGAACACCATAGCTACTTCTTACAGAGTATAATTTTCCAATATCTCCTTTGAAAAAGATAATGTCATTATAGGCAGGTACAAATGCATTTACTGCAATGTTTTCATAAAGGCCACCTTTAGCAGAACTTCCTGGATCTTGACTAAATTTAACCGCTAAAGAATCAAAGTTTGCAACACCTCTTTCTAAAAGATTTTTTAAACTATCAATAGTTTTTTCTGCTGCTGCAAATGCTTGCGGAGAGTTAGCATTAATAAGGATGTGTCTTGAAGTTGCTGAATCAGGCATCACTCTACTATCAACTATTTTTGCAATTTTCATTTGATTGCCTTCAACTATTGGTCCTACAACGTCTCCAATATTTGCACTAAACGCAGCATCTATTAATCCTGCAGTTAAAGCTCCACCTCGACCTTTTTCTACTTCATCTCTTGATATATAACGAGGATCCATTGTTCCTGCATTGGCGTCTACGAAAGTTGTATCATCTTTAGATAGTTGAAAATTCCTAGCTAAATCAGACATTTCATTTCTAATTGCAGTGGTATCATCTTTAGTAGCTACAACATCAAAAACAATGTAGTCTAATTTACGAGTTTGCTCGTCTTGGTAGTAACGTTTTTTGTTGTCTGCTAAATAAGCAGCAAGATCACTATCTGTCACTGTTACATCAGCATTATCTATTTCGTCAAAAGGAATTTTTACAAACTCAATTGATGCGGTCTGCGTTTGATCAGAATGATTTTGTTCAACCATCCAAGTAGGAGTAAAGATTGATTTACTCACTAAAGTATTCATTCTTGATTGAAGCTTTTCTTTAATGATTTCTTTTTTCTGATGATTCCAGAACTGAAGGTAGCCAGGATTGATATCACCACTCTCTAAAGCATTTTTGATTTGATTCAACTGATTACGGTCAACCTGACGAGTTGCAGGATCTGTAAATCGAGCAGAAATAATCGGACTTAGGTTATTTCCAAATTGAAGTTCTTGTAATTCTACATCGCTTACACTAAAACCAAGCGCCTTCGCTTGTTTTTGAACGATAGCATCTTCAATAAAGAAGTTCCAAATCGCGTTTCGTTGAGCATAGATGTCGCCACTTCCTTTTAATGCTTCTTCAGCATTTAAAAATTCTGACCATTGGATCTCTTGACCATCAATGCTTCCTGCTGTATTTTGAGAATCAAGGAAAGGAATTTGATTACCCACAAACATACTTGTGATGATAAACAAAGCAAGACCCATTCCTATGAAAATGATCAATAACCAGCTGTTTTTTCTTATCGTTCCTATTAGAGCCATTCTTCTATGGTGTTTTTGAAATTATATATGAATATATACGAAGTTAATGAATAATAGTTTTGTTAAAGTGTAAGTCATTGATTTTCTTAATAATATACACTTTTTTAAGGATGTAGATTAAGGGTAATTAAGGTAGAGGGAAACCTCTTTTGGAAAAATCCATGCAAAGGTAACAGGTTTAAAGTTCAAAATCAAAAAAAAAGATCAAATACAAGGATTTATATATCGAATAAAGGATACATTATTGTTCATTTATATACTTAGCAGCAGCATCAAGTTCTTCATAAAAGTCTTTTCCATACTTTCTGATAATGGCATCTTTTGCGAATTGGTATACCGCAACTTTTTCTTCTTTACCTTTTTGACAAGCCGCAGAACAGATGTCCCATTTGTCATAATTAAGCGCTTCATATATAGAATGCTCTTCTTTATGAATACGAATAGGATAAAGATGGCATGAAATAGGTTTTTTAAAATCAATTTCACCATCTCTATGAGCCATTTCAATGCCACATTGAGCCATACCTATATTATTATAGGTCATATATGCACAAGCTCCATTGTCTAATAAAGGAGTTCCATTTTCTGCTGGTTCTTCGAAATAGGTGTATTTCCCTTTTTTACTGATAACTAAACGGCCTTCTTTACTCAGGTAAGGTTCAATCTTTTGATAATTATTTTGGATGATCTGGATCTCTTCATCTTCTAGAGGTGCTCCAGAATCTCCTTCCCAGCAACAAGCACCTTTGCAAGCGTTTAAATTACACATGAATTGCTTATCGATGACATCATCACTAACCAGTTTATCCTGTACTATAATCATAAGTCCTATTTTTAAGGCTCAAAGATAAGATTTTTTAGAAGGGTTTAACTTTTGAATTGCTTCTTGTATTTGATAAGAAATTATTTGTTTTTGAGATTAATAAAAGAGGTTAATGTTAAGTTATCTTTGCCATTAAGGTAGAAAATTGTCGCATTTTTGCCTATTTTTCAAAAAATACTATTTCCTAAATAGAACTGACCTAAAAAATGAGTTTAAAATTGTATTTTTAGGTTTACAATTTAGGAAAACTAAAATAAGATACCGATGAAAAAATTCCTTTTAAGCGTTTTTAGTTTATTAGTTACTATCGGAGCTTTTGCTCAGGATAATGCAACAGCTCAAACAGCTACTGATGAATTAGTAGAAATCTATAGTTTAGATAGCGATCAAGCAGAACAGATGCTAGTGATCCAACAAAGAAAAGTTCGAAATCTGACTCAGATTGAAACAATGAAAAATTCAGATATCAAAAAATATCGCCATAAAGTAAGAGCAATTCAACAAAGTACAGATGCATCTACTCGAAGAATGTTGAATAAGGAACAAATGGTTACTTATCAGCAGAAAAGATTAGAATGGAGGAAAGACCGTACAAATAGAATCGCTGAATTGAAAGAGTCTGGAATGACTATGGAACAAATTGAAGATAAACTTTTGGATGAAGGCTTTTAGTCTATTAATGAGAATAGATAGATTTTAAAAGTTTGAGATACGACAATATGATAAATGTTGATTTTGAACTTAAGTCCAAATCTTCGTAAACAAGTAAAAAAGCGGTTTGGATTTTTATAAATTCAAACCGCTTTTTTGTGTATTTACGAGAACTATTTCCATAATATCCCGTTAAATTATTTCTAATAGATTATTCCGATTTAAATCTATAAGTCGGAATAAAGGCAATTAGTTAAAAATAAAATTAATTTATTACTTTTGTGAGCCTTTAAGACCAACAATTAGGTATGCTCAGTCGTTTAACATTCAAATCTAACTTATAAAATTAAATGGATCCTCTTAAACAGAAATTCTTCGAGAAATCTTCGAAACTAAAAGCTGAATTAAAAGCTTTATTAAAAGAACATGGTGGCGATGTAGTTGATGAAGTCACCTTAAAACAAGTTTTCGGTGGTATGCGTGGCGTCAAGAGCATGGTATGGGAAACATCTCAACTTGATTCTATTGATGGTATTCGTTTCAGAGGACTTTCTATCCCTGAACTTAGAGATAAGCTTCCTCGAGTTGAAGGAGGAAAAGAGCCTCTTCCTGAAGGTCTTTTTTGGTTGATGTTGATTGGTGAAGTTCCAACAGATGAAGAAGTGAAATGGCTAAGTGAACAATGGAAGAATCGAGCGAATGTTCCAGATCATACTTTCAAAGTATTGGATGCTTTGCCAGTGGAAACTCATCCAATGACACAGTTCGCAGTAGCGATAACTTCAATGCAAACCGGATCTGTTTTCTCTAGAAGATATGCAGAAGGTTTGAATAAAAGTGAATACTGGGATGCGACATATGAGGATACTATGAATCTTATTGCAAGATTGCCTCGAGTAGCAGCTTATATCTATAGAAGAACTTATCACGGTGGAAAACACATTAACCCTGATTTCTCTTTAGACTGGAGTGCTAACTATGCACATATGTTAGGAGTAGAGGGCGAAGATTTCAAGAGCTTTATGAGGCTGTACCTGACAATCCATGCGGATCACGAAGGTGGAAATGCTTCTGCTCATGCAACGCACTTGGTTGGATCGACTTTGAGTGATTCGTATTATGCACTTGCAGGGGGAATGAACGCACTTGCAGGACCTTTGCATGGTTTAGCAAATCAAGAAGTGATCAAATGGATTTTTAGAATGTTAGATACTTTAGGTACAAGAAGACCTTCTAAAGAACAAATTGCAGACTATGTACACAGCACCTTGGCATCAGGTCAGGTAATTCCTGGTTATGGTCACGCGGTTTTGAGACAACCTGATCCTAGGTTTATTGCTCAAAAAAGATTTGCATCGGATAATATCCATGATTCAGAAGTAATCAATGTGGTATGGAAATGCTTTGAAGTTATTCCACCAATATTGGAATCATTAGGAAAAGTGAAAAACCCTTGGCCAAACGTTGATGCGCATTCAGGTGCAATTCTAGTACATTATGGTTTGACACATTACAGCTATTATACTGTATTGTTTGGTGTGTCTCGAGCATTAGGTGTTTTATCTCAATTGTGTTGGTCTCGAGCATTAGGTTTCCCATTAGAGCGACCTAAATCAGTAACCTCTAAATGGGTTAAAGAATATCTTGCTAAAGAAAAGGAAGGAGCTAAAGTTTAGAACTTAAGCTTATAGAAAATATAAAAGGGCGCTATTTCAATTGAAATAGCGCCCTTGTTAGTTTTGGTTTTTTATTCTGCTAGAACAATATATAAGGATTAGTAATTTTTAACTACTAAAGTTTTTCCAATCATATCGTGAAGCGCTTGCTTCTTTTGAGTAAAAAGAGGAAGTAAGTATCCAATACCAAGAATAATTCCTGATAATATTTTAAGAAACCATCTAAGGATTGCTTTTACAAAAGAAATTCTTTGGCCGTCCATATCAACTACTTTGATATCCAATGCTTGTTTTCCAATTGTTGCTTGCTTTGCAGAACTCTCAAAGTATGCAAAATAAACCAAGCCAATGATAATATTTAAAATAGCAACGATAGGAGATTTCGTAATGATGTCATAACGAAGTTGAGAAAACTCAAACCCTCCGGTCGCAAGATTATAAAGAATACCTATGGTGTATCCAATGGTAGTTAATATTATCAAGTCTATTAAATATGCTTTCACTCTTGCGAAAAATCCTGCGTATGCGTTACTTGTTGCTGCGTAGCTCATTGTATTTTCCATAATGATGTATTGTATTTTTTTACAAATAAAGGATTTTTTGTCTATTTAGCCTAAAAAAATAAGGGATAAAACAAAAAATCCTTTGCCGAAATGACAAAACAAGTAATTTCGGCACTTTTGAGGATAAATTTTAGAAAAGATTTGATGCTTTGTAAAGTAAAATACTTTATTTTGGGGCGCTTTCTAATCAAATAATTTTAAATAGAAATATTATGGATTTTCCATCAGAACTTAAATATACCAAAGAACACGAATGGGTTCGGGTTGAGGCAGATAATATTGCCGTAGTAGGGATTACGAATTTCGCTCAAGGTGAGCTTGGCGAGTTGGTATATGTTGAAATAGAAACAGTCGGAGAGACGCTTGATAAGGATGAAGTGTTTGGTACGGTTGAAGCAGTAAAAACAACTTCTGATTTATTTATGCCTTTATCAGGTAAGGTAAGTGAATTCAACCCTGCATTGAATGAAGATGAAGGAGATAATCCTACTTTAGTCAATGATGATCCTTATGGCGAAGGTTGGATTGTAAAAATTGAAATGAGCAACCTTAGTGAATTAGATGATTTAATGAGTGCTGAAGAGTATGGAAAACTGGTTGCAGGGTAATTTTTCAAAAAAGAATATTTTTTTTTTGAAACGACACACCAAAACTCTTTTATCTAACATCTATACAAATAGAAAGGAAATTGAAATACTATATTCCAGCTATTTTATGCAGTATTTTTATTTTCTGGCTTTCCGTAATGTCGGGAGCGAATTTTCCAGAGACTTTTAAAGACCTATTTTCTTCGGATAAATTAGGACATGGGATAGCTTATGGAACACAAACTTTTTTGCTATTCTGGGCTTTTCAAAAATCCAAAGGAAGTATGAATACCTTGCAGATGACTTTGCTCGCTGCAGGTGTTGCTTTTTACGGTTTCTCTATGGAATTAATACAATATTACTTTTTCCCTGGTCGGTATTTTGAAGTATTGGATATTTTGGCTAATATTATGGGAATTGTAATTATATACGTGATTTTTAAACTATTTTTTAATAAAACAACGGCAGCATGATTTTTTTAGACATTGCTTTACCGGGGGCTGAAGTAGGTTTTTCAATAATGTATGTCTTTCTAGTAATTCTTAGTTTGATTTTTATCTTTCGAGCTAAGTTTAATACTACTGGAGACATCACTGAAACAGCTAACGCGAATTCTATTTTAAAGAATAGAAACAAATACGAAAAAGTAGATGGCCTTGGGTACTCATTCCCTATGTTGCTCTTTGGATGTGTTTGTGCATTTGGAATAACTATACTTGCTTTTAGCTGGACAAGCTACGAAGATGAAGTATTCGTTCCGGATGATGCTCTTGAAATGGAAGAAGAAATTCTTCAAGCACCTCCACCAACGGCAGAACCGCCACCACCTCCTCCGCCACCACCTCCTCCAGTAATTGAAGAGGTACCGGAAGAAGAAATTGAAGACGAAGAAGTTGAATTCGAAGACACTGAAATTGATATTGAGACCGAAATTGAGGCTCCTGAACCAATTGTCGAGAAAGCACCACCACCACCTCCTCCTCCACCACCACCGCCAGAGCCGGAAGTGGAAGAGATTTTCCAGGTGGTTGAAGAAATGCCACGATTCCCTGGTTGTGAAGACAAACCAGAAGCGGAACGTAAGGCATGTGCAGATAAAGCGATGCTTCAGTTTATTTATAAAAACATTAAGTATCCTCCAATCGCACGGGAAAATGGTGTAGAAGGAACCGTTGTTGTTACCTTCGTCGTAGAGAAAGACGGAAGTATTAGTGATGCAAGAGTTCTTCGAGATATCGGAGCTCAATGTGGATCTGAAGGACTTCGTGTAGTTAAGATGATGAACAATATGTCACAGAAGTGGGCTCCTGGAAAACAAAGGGGGCGACCTGTAAAGGTTCAGTTCAATCTTCCAATTAAATTTAGACTCGAGTAAAATCGATTTAGATATTAATATCAAACGGTTGCTTTCTCAAATGAGGAAGCGACCGTTTGTTGTTTTAAGAAGATGCTGTTGTATTAATCAGGCAACTTTTGGTAGATTGTAGCGTTTTTAAAAGAGGTTAAGACTATCTATTTTTGAATACTACCTGAATCTTATTCAGATTAATTGCAAATTGAATCTATGAAGATGACTAAGCATAATATAAAAAGCCGAATTTTTGCCTTTAGAATTTTTAAACTCGCTGTGTTGTTTCTTGCATTACCTCTATTTATGAGTGCTCAAGAATCGAAGTTAGCACAGCAATACTTTGCTAGTGGAGAATTTGAAAAAGCAGGAACACTCTATCAAAAACTTTACGATAAAAGTAATAACAATGATTTTTATTTCAATCGATATATTGATTGTTTGATTGCTTTAGAAGATTATAGTAATGCAGAGTCGGCGCTCAAGAAGCAAATCAAGAAGAAGCCAAAAGATGTTCAGCTTTATGTGACTTATGGAAATCTTTATGAAAGGCAACTTCAAGATGATAAAGCAAAAGAGCAGTATGAAAAGGCCATCAAAAAAATGACGGCAGACCAGTATGTGGTTACTCGACTAGCCAATGCTTTTAGGAATTTGACAAAATATGATTATGCAATCTTGGCTTATGAGAAAGGCGGTGAATTGCTAAAAGATAAAAATGTTTTTTCATACAATCTTGGTGATCTTTATCGGCGAAAAGGAGATAGTCCTAAAATGATTGATAATTATCTGAATAGTCTGTCGACAAATCCTACTCGACTTAATTCTTTGCAAACTATTTTCCAACGTTATTTATCGGATGAAGAATTTGATGAATTACAAGCTCAGTTGTATAGCCGTATCGAAGATTTTCCAGATGATGTGCAATATCCGGAATTATTAGCCTGGGTTTTTATTCAGCGTAAAGATTATCGAAATGCGATTCGCCAAACGAAATCTCTGGATCGAAAATTAAATGAAACTGGAGTTCGGGTGTATAGAATTGGACAGATCGCTGAAAAAGATAAGGATTATGATGCTGCGATTATGGCTTACGAATACATCATCGAAGAAAAAGGTTTGGCTTCAGGAATTTATATTGATTCAAAAAAATCCTCTTTAAGTTGTAAGCGTAAAAAAGTAGTAGAAGGTTTTGATTATACAGAAGAAGACCTTCGAACATTGGAAGCCGAATATGAAGTTTTTATAAATGAATTTGGACGGAATAAAACCACCGCTCCGATTATTGCAGAATTGGCAAATCTAGAAGCGTTTTATCTAAATGATAGAGTAAAAGCAATAAGTCTTTTAAATGAGATGATTTCTTTCCCTGGTTTAGACCCTTATGTTTTAGGAAGAGGGAAAGTTAGTTTGGCTGATTTTTACTTAATGGATGGTGAAATTTGGGAAGCGACACTTTTATATTCTCAGGTTGATAAATTGTTTACCGAAGATATTCTGGGTCATGAAGCTAGATTTAGAAATGCTAAACTATCTTATTATGCTGGAGACTTTGAATGGGCACAAGCGCAGTTCGATATATTGAAAGCTTCTACTTCAAAATTAATAGCAAACGATGCTTTAGATTTATCCGTTTTTATTTTAGATAATTTAGGGTTGGATTCTACAGTAACGGCCTTGAAGTTATATTCTGAATCTGATCTTTTGGTTTTTCAAAATCGGTTTGATGAAGCGTTTGTAAAATTAGATTCTTTAAAAACATTTTTTCCTGGACATGCTTTGGAAGATGATATTCTTTATACCAAATCAAAGATATTTCATAAAAAAAGAGACTTTTCAAAAGCTTCAGAAATGTTGGAATTGATTATTGCAAATTACCCGGAAGGAATTCGTGCGGATAATGCTTTGTATGAATTAGCATTGTTGAATGAAAATCAATTGTCAAATATTGAAAAGGCGAAGGAATTGTACGAAAAGATTTTTATCGAATATTCAGGAAGTACTTTTGCTGTGGATGCTAGGAAACGATTTAGAAAACTTCGTGGAGATGATATCTAAGTGGAGTGAGAGGAGTTTATTTTTTGATGAAGTATTTTAGATAATATTCATTATAACTTCGCTTCCATTGCTTTGCTGCTTTGGTATAGAGTTTTGCTAATTGAGGTTTTTTATCAGAAAGAATTTTTGCATTTTCATTTTTAATATCTCTTTCTGACAAGAAGTATTTGTACAAATCTTCTATCTTTTCAAAATTGGGTTCCTTATAATTTGCGGTAGAAAAATCCTTCTCCTCCAAGCTCGCTAGAAAAACAAGGTTTCTAGTTGCTTCTTCTCCAGGAGTGGCTAAAATTTCCGTAACAAATCCTGAGGCTGTTAAAGTCTTATAAACAGACTGTGCCGCTTCTCCCTTTTCTCCTTTTACAAATCCATAAAAATTAATCATAACCATTCCTCCTTTGTTAAGGATTTTTTTGGTGTCTTCGAACCCTTCGATTGTAATTAAATGCTCTGGTACAGCTTCGCTTAGGAACGTATCAAAAATCACAATATCATATTTTTTATCAGTAGTTCTTACATAATGTCTTGCATCATCAATGACGACATTGGTGGAGCGATCCAAGTTGAAATAATCATAAGAGACATCTCTAATCCTTTTGTCAATTTCTACAACATCCGTTTCAAATCCTAATCTATTCAACTGTTTAACGAGTGTACCTCCTCCTAGTCCAAGCAACAATACTTTAGAATCTTTGGGAAAAATGGAAGCAGCTGTCGGAAAATAATGCGCCCAACTCCAAATACTATATTGTAAATCATTTTCAATCCCAACGTAAGTCTGCAAGGTGTTGTTCACTATAAGTCCTCTTCCGACTCTATTGTCAGGAGTGATTTCGTAAGACGGATGATCAACTACTTTTACTTGACCAAGTATACCTTCAGATTGATAGAGTACTTTATATTCGTCGGTAAATTTATCTTTCGGACTAAGGCTTAAAAAAGAAGTGACTCCTATAAAGAGTACCGCACCTAAGACTTTTTTATTTTTAGAAAGTAGTAAGGATGCAATAGGCAAAAGCGCTAATAGAATTCCGGAAATTACAGCAGGCATAGTCAATCCAAAATTTGGAATAATATAAAAGCCCATTAAGAAGGTTGCAGTGATGCCACCGAGGGTTGAAATGGCGTAAACATTTCCCGCATTATTACCAGCAGAGTCCGCTTCTTTTGTTAGGAGATTGATGATGATCGGAGAGACCATTCCCATAAACATTAATGGAGGTAGCATAAAAATGAGTAAGGAAAAAATAGCTCCAGCTTCGAGTGATAAATTAATCGTTCGACTCATGATGATCTCGCTACTAAAAGGCATCAATACAAGTAATAAGCCTGCACCTATTAAGACCCAGTACAACAAGTTTTGGTTCCCAGAATATTTTTTTGAAAGCCGACCTCCTAAAAAATAACCAAGCGTCAGACCTCCTAAAGTAAGTGCAAGTGCAGCAGCCCAAACATAAAGTGAAGTACCAAAAAAGGGGGCTAATAATTTTGCTCCAATTAATTCGCAGGCCATTACAGCACCGCCTTCTAAAAAAGAAAGTAAGAAAAGGTAGTTTTTATTAGTACTTGTCATAGTCGTGATTGTTGAGCAAATCATTATAAAAAAAGGCGGACCAAAAGCCCGCCTTACAAATATTATAATTTTTTCTTGTTTTCTTTAGTGATGAGCGATATCATCTGCAGGAGAAGAAGGATCACCATTCACTGTTCCGTCAGTTGTAATACCTCCAATTAATAAGATACCACAAACGTGAGGAGCAGCCATTGATGTTCCACTCAAAGTTGCATAACCTCCACTTTTGTAAGTAGATTTTACACTAGATCCTGGAGCACAATAATCAACTGGAGGATTTCCATAATTAGAAAAACTAGACCAATTGTCCCCTTGAGCCATAGAAGATACTGTGTAAATATTATTTCCGTTTGCTCTGGCAGGAGAAGAATTATTAGCATGCTGAGACTCGTTTCCTGCTGCAAGCACAAAAGGGCAAGCAGATGAAGCAGCTATAACAGCATTGTCAAGAGCAGTAGAAATTCCACCACCAAGACTCATATTTGCAGCATCACCAGAAGCGGCATTAGCACCAACATAATCTACACCGGCAATAACTCCAGAGTTAGAACCACTACCTCTTCTATCCAATACTCTTACAGCAACTACAGTTGCTCCGGCAGCAACACCGATTACACCAGTTTCATTATCAATAGCTCCAACAGTACCTGCTACATGAGTACCATGACCATTCTGATCATCAGGGTTGTCTGATTGATTGCCACTTAAAAAAGATTGGCTTCTGTCAACATCTACATTTAAATCTGGGTGATCAAGATCGATACCTGAGTCAATGATCCAAGCAGTTCCTGCATTAGTACCATCTATAGCACCACCAACACGAGTTACACCCCAAGGTGTTTCTTGGGCGCCACCGCCGCCACCGCCGCCAGGAGGTCCACCCATAGTTACATGGATCATTTGGTCTTGTTCAATGTAATCGACTTTGTCATCATTTCTTAATCGTTCTACCTCGACATCAGTTAATTCTAATGCTATTCCTTGAATTGTTTTGACAAAACTTTGCTTGATTTCTTTTTGTGAAATCCGATTGCTTTCTAAAATAGTCTTTGCTTCGTTTTCTAGTTCTGTTTTTGCTGTTTTATAATTTCCAGCATTAATAGATCTACTTTGTACAGCTAAAGCAGCTTTTTTGAATACCACAATATATTGGCCAGGAATAACTTCTCCCTCAGGATAAGTAATAAGTTCAGCCTCTTGTGTTTTTTCAAAATTAACAGGTTCGATTTCGTTTGTGTCCGATTGGCAACTGTATATAACCAGCGAAAGTGCCAACATGAGCATAAACGATAGAGCAGTAAATTTTTTCATAATGGGTTAAAATGATTTAGTTAAAAAAATGGTTAATAAATGATTAGAATCAAAACGAGCCAAACAAATAAGCTCAGCTTATTGATTAATAAGTTATTGATAATAGATTTTAATTGCTTTTTTGGTTGAAAAGAGAGGGGAAATATATATCATAGGTTTAACAGATTACAATATACTGAATAATACCAATATATGTGATGTATGAACATTGTTATGTGAAATAAAATTCCGCTTACTTGATTTTTACAGAGTTAATATTTTAATTATTACTGATTACGTGCAATTTTTACTGTTTGTTTTGATGAGCAAAAGAAAAGTTCAATTTTTAAAAAATAGATTTTTACATTTGGAGTTTAAGAAGTAGAACTTTTAAGGAAAATATATGGATCGTCTCTTGAGCTTGACTCGTCAGCAGTTAACTTTCTTCATTTGCTGTGGAATGACTGTGGCTTTGATTTATTCAAAGTTTGCGTTGACTATTGGAATGATCTTGTTATTGTTGATAAGTCTGATTGATCTTGGAGATGGTGGAAGTTTTCGTTTGCGATTCAATTCTGAGATTAAAACTAATTTTAAAAAACTTTGGCAGCGTAAGGATTTTTTAGTCATCACACTATTCTTTTTTATTGTTCTCTTTTCTGGGATATACTCCTCTGATTTAAACTTCCTTAGCGAACGTCTCCGGATTAAACTTCCTTTTCTCTTACTTCCTTTTGCATTTGTAAGTATCCCTTCTTTGAGTGAAAAACAATACCACAGCATTTTTTATCTATTCAATATTGTTATTGCTTTTAGTGCTTTGCTCGTGGGGTTTAATTATTGGATGGATTTTGAAAGTATTACAAAAAGTATGGGGATGGGGCAGGCGATACCAACGCCAACTAATCATATTCGCTATAGTTTGTTGTTGGCTTTTAGCATATTAAGTGGAATGGCTTTATGGTGGAAAGGTTTCTTTTTAAAATATAAATGGGAACCTTATTTTATACTTAGTCTTAGCTTGATTTCTTTGATTATGATTCATGTACTTTCGGTGAGGAGTGGTCTTTTGGTTTTGTATATTTCTATTTTGTTTTTAAGCCTTCGATTTATGTTTTTATCAAAAAGATATCTCATAGGAATGGCCTTGATCGCGGGCTTATTTTTAACTCCTTTTTTAGCTTATAAAACATTGCCAAGTCTTCAAAAGAAAGTAAGCTATATGCTTTACGATTATGATCAATTTAAACATGGGAATATTAAAAATTTATCAGATGGGGAGCGTTTTACTTCAATGATGGTTGGTATAAAAGTTGGAAATGAGAATCCATTAATTGGAGTAGGGGTTGGGGATTTAAAACAAGCGACAGCAGCCGTTTATCAAAAAGAATTTCCTAATGTCTCAAAACCGAAATTGCCTCACAACCAATTAATTTCCATTTATGCAAGCACAGGAATCTTGGGTTTATTTATTTTTATTTTTGCTTTTTTCTTTCCACTATGGTATCAGCAAAATTATAGAAATGTCTTATTGACGATTTTGCACGTTATCGTTTTCTGCTCTTTCTTTATAGAAAATACAATCGAAACTGCAGTCGGGGTAGCATTCTATTGTTTGTTTTTGATGCTAGGCTTGAATAGAAAAAATGATTCTGCTTAGGTCTCCTAATACCATTCGCTACCTCTAAAATCATGTGCTCAGCTTCCTAATAAATTTCCAAACCTAAGAACATAATAGCCTAGAAAAGCTATACAAAATCATTCTTAGTTCGAAATTTAATAGGACCTTTGGGTTTACTATCTCTGGCAAAAAATCCAGCAAATACCCCAAAAGCAAATCCACCAATATGCGCCCACCAAGCTGTTCCTCCACTAGCTGCAGCTTCTGGTCCGAGTGAAGCAAATCCACTCAATAATTGTTGACCAATCCAAAATCCAAGGAATAAAAATGCTGGAACTTCTGTAAAGAAATAGAAGATTAATGTTTTTACTTTTGACTTTGGGAACATAACGAGGTAAGCACCCAGTACTGCTGAGATCGCTCCGCTGGCTCCTACACTTGGAATAGAACCAGGGCAAATGTTAGAGCCCTCTGGACATCCATTACATAAGCTACAACAGGTAGAAAGATCAACTCCGCCACTATTACTCAAAAAGATATGTAATCCAGATGCGGCTAATGCCCCAAGTAGATAGAATCCAATAAAAGGAAGATTACCTACGGTAGCTTCAATGTTGTCGCCAAATACCCAAAGAAAAACCATATTTCCAATCAGGTGCATCCAGCCTCCATGCATAAAAGTACTCGTCAGTAAAGTAATATAATCTTCTCCGTTGATGATATTGTTAGGGATCGACCCATATTCACAAACCAGTGCGTTCGGAAAAGAAAGTTGATAAAGGAAAGCTAGAACATTAAGAACAATGAATGCATAGGTTGCATAGGGGAAATACCCACCTTTGACCTGTGTGTCGCCAATTGGAAAAATCATATTCTAAGATTTTAAAAGATTTATTGGTATGAGGTATAGGCCGAAAGTACAAAAAATCATTGATTATTAAGAACCAGTCCAAATTTTGTTTTCGATGGCGAAAAAGCTCAGTTTAAGGCTCTGAAGAAGTGCTTTTGTCTTTTCATAGCCGTAGCTATGAGAATACAAAAATACGAAATCAGGTTCTTAAAATGTGATTTTGTAGCCTGAAGGATAAAAATTGGACAGGTTCTAACTACTCTTTAGACCTTGAATAACCATAGGACCGATTACTGGTCTCTGATCTTTGATTGGTTCTATCCTAGGAAGGATCGATGGCCCTATCCCAATTAAAAGTCGGGCAAAGCTTTTAGCTTCATTTCTGTTGAAAGAAATGTTTTTATCGCTATAAATATGAATTAGCACATTGATGGATTCTTCATTATTGAGTTTTGCTAATCGTTGCAAAGTATGTCCTTTGACAGCAATATTGATGTCCATACAACGACCGCTTTCAGGAGGAGCTGTACTTGCTTGCTTATCTATTGCTTTGTAGTAAAGGTTTTTTAAAGTTTCAACGGACTCAATTTTTTCTAATGGATCTTTGATTGGAATATTCATTCTTTGTCCAAGTACTTGAAATCCTTCTCCTTTATTAATGCAGTTGTCCGCTTTCTCAATGTTTGAAAAATATTCTTTAAAGTTAAAACCAGAAGGGTCTTGTTTTTCTTGTGGTGCTGAAGAAGAACAGGCATAAATAAAAATGAGCGTAAGGAAAGATAAATATTTCATTGTTGGATTTTTTTATCACAAAAATAGGGAGATATTTTCTAAGAACCATTATTGTACCAGAGTGTTTCTAATACCTAGCATAAGCTGCAAAAAATTTACACTCTTCGACGATCTGTTCATAAAAGGCGGTGTTGTTATAATTTTCATTAAGTAGATCATAATATCGCCGGTATTCTGTTGGAAGCGTCGGAATTTTATTTCCATAGCTACTATACTTGTTCCCTTTAAAAGTGTAAAACATATTGAGTTCACAACGTGCAGCCATAAAAGATGCTTTGGCCGCAAGTTCAGGGTCCTTGGAAGTCGCTCTGGATTTTTCAAAATATTCCAAAGCTAAGGTCATGTCTTGGTTTTCTTTATTGCCAAAAGGGCTGTAATACTCTGGAAAGATTTGATCTTTGTCATAACTCCAGGAAGTTCCACTCCGATAGTAATCCATCACTTTCCAGGCATGACCAAAGTAAGTCATGTTATAATAAGCAGTACCAAGTTGATAGTAATAGGTTGCTCCATTTTCGAAGTCTGATTTTGCTTTATATTCTAATTCGAAAATTCGTTGGATGACTTCGACTTTGTTTAAGTAAGCGGAAGAATCAGGTAGGTTGCAATCAATACAAGGATCGAGACGTTCGATAAAAGGATTGAATTGTTGAATGTCCATATCGTTTCTTGGAATGCGTTTGAAAATTTCAAGTGCAGTCTCTGTTTTTCCATTGGCGAAGTAATAGGTACCTTTCATGTCCATCAGTTCACTTTCTATAGTCGTTCCATCCTTTTTGGTGATGAGGGCTAGTTCAAATTTAGAAGGATCTTCTTTTCGGCAGACCTCAAGGAGATCGTCAATAAGTTCTAGTTGGGGATTTGGTTTGAGGCTGCTAATCGGATATTTTACTCTAAAAGCTTTTCCGGGATTGCCTTGGTTTTTATAAACATAACTTAAGCGATCGTTCAAAAAATCTGGAAAGTCTCTGTACTTTTTGTAAAGCGGCTCATCTGTGATAATTTCTGCGATTTCTTTTTCGTCTTCACTGTCTATATCTTCCAAGGTGTTGATTTTCAAAGCGAGTCTGAAAACTTTTAATTGTTCTTGAAGAATAGGGTTTTCAATATCGGATTCAATCTTAGAAAAGGTTTTGTCAGCAGCATAGAAATCTCCGGCGAGGAATTCCAGATAACCGTCAGCAAGTTTCCATAATTGTGCATTTTTAATCTTATGTTCATCGATGCATTTTTTTACAAACTTATGAAGTTCGATAACTCGATTACCCCGGTCCTTTCTAGGTATTCCAAAAAACTGTTTATTGGCTCTGGTCTTATCATTAAAAGCGGCACCCAATAAATCCTTTTCAAGTTTTCTAATTTCTTTAACCAAAAGAAGTTCTAGGTTAGGGCTGTCAGGATAGAGGTCATAGATTTTTTCCATCTCCTCAGCTGTTCGACTACTTTCGCTGCTTGCTCTGATTGCGTAAAAAGTTGCTCTTTCTCGATCATCCTGACAAAGCAATAATGCTGCTGTCCATTCTTC
The DNA here is from genome assembly GCA_937921595.1 of uncultured Saprospiraceae bacterium. Taxonomy (GTDB): domain Bacteria; phylum Bacteroidota; class Bacteroidia; order Chitinophagales; family Saprospiraceae; genus JAHDHW01. Next base: position 6,762 of record CAKZTD010000356.1, on the reverse strand, counting down.
TTCGGTCGATATTTTAAAGCTCCGATAAGCAGACTCTCTTTTGCTGGGACAATTTTCAAAAATTAAAGAATAGAGGTAAGAAGCTTCTACTTTTTTTCCCATCTTCATCATCGCACCAGCTCGATGCCCCATGATCCAGTAGTTCAGAATACTTTCTACCGGATCGCTTTTAGGGAGTAAAAATTCATAGAGTTCGAGCGTCTGAGGGTAGTTGTTTTTATAATGTGCCAGACGGATTAGTTGGTAAGTATATCTGAGCTTGATGTAATTTGATTTCGTGTTTTTAAATTCTTTAAGTCCTTTATCAATTAGTTTTTGCATCCGAACCGTATCTCTTTGAGGAGCTGGCCCCCAGGCATCGAAATAAGAAACATGTGGTTCGCATTCTTTTGCAAAAATGAGGTAGTCAACGGTGTTCTTACATTTCTTATTTTTTAAATGTCTGGCAAAAGGATTCAGTTTTAAACGAGGGCTTAAAGGGTATTTTTTATTGTTAATAGCGGTGCGGAGTAATTTGATGTCAGAGAGCGGAGCTTTATAAATAATATCTTCAATGGCTTTGACAGGAACTTGATCGCAGAATATTTCATTCCATTCTTCAATGTTATCCCGAGTTTGAATTTCTTTCGTTTTTTCAAAATGCTCATAGAAATCCTTGAAGTAGAAAAAATAAGGAGCATATTCAGAATCCTGATCGATGACCGCTGGATTAATGAATGAGTAGCCGTCAAAGTAGAGATCAGGGCCGCATCCCATGGCTATTCTTACCGGACTGAGCAGTAGGAATATATTAATAAAAACGACTGTAAATATTTTTAAGTTCTTCATACGGATAATCTACAATTTGAGTAGAATCAAGATGGTAAAAAATTATACTTCTGTCTTCTTTAGGAACAATCTTCGATAAAAGGTCAGCAGCTTTTTGTAAATCTTTGATATCAACTTGCTCTAATCTGATCTGATCTTTTTGATATAAATAATAGCCCTTAATATACGTACTTTTGACAAGCTCGAATCTGTTTTTATCGATTTTAATAAAACGGCTGCTGTCTTGAAGTTCGTTTACATCTAGGTTATTGATAATTTTAACAAATTTATCTCCTTGAAATACAATTCCCCATTTAAAAATTGGGAGAGCAATGTCTAATGACAAAGGATACTTATCAAAATTTTGAAAATACTGTTGCGCCAATTCTAGATTGATGATGGAGTTTTGGGTTTTAAGATCATCTATGTCATCCATGTTGTAAAACATCAACGTTCCTCTGTCGACCGGAGGTGTTCCTGTTTTTTTGAAATACTTAATTTGATGTAGCCGAATGGTGGCACTGATTTTTTTATTTTGGGAAGAAAATTTAGCTTTTAAAAGTCGTAGTAATTCAAAGTATTGGTTTCTTGATTTTTCAGACCAATCGCAATCAAATTGGATTTCATTAATTGTATTTTTTTCAAAACCTTTTTCTAGGTATTCAATTTTTTTAAAAACTTTATCGGCTAAATCCGGAATCTGTTGGATAGGAACATTTATCATTGTTCGATTGGTGATAAAAATTGTCGGGATGACTTCTAAAACATTTGGGATGGAGTTTTTTGTTTCTATAATAGAAATTGGAACGGCCTTATTGCCTTCCCAGTCTATGTCGAAAAATCGGAGGTATACTTTTTTTGCACTAACTTGCGAAAGGTATTTGATTTCGGAATTAGAAATATCAAGGGTGTTTTTCCAATGATAGAATGCTGGGGTTATAGACGGTTGATAGGAATCTTCGCAAGCACTAAAAATGAGCGCAGCGCCAATCAAAAACAGAATGATTAATTGCTGGAGAATTTTAAAAAAATAATTCATACCAATCCTTCTCGAATCAAATCATGTAAATGGATGACGCCTAAATAAGTCCCTTCATCTTCGACCAATAATTGGGTAATACTATTGGTCCTCATTAATTCCAGTGCTTTTACAGCTAGAGTATCCGAGCTGATTGTTTTTGGAGCAGGACTCATGATATCTTTAGCTTTTTGAGAATGGGTATCATCACCTCTTTCCAGCATTCGACGAAGATCACCATCAGTGATGATTCCGATTAGTTTATTATTTTGATCAGTAACAGCTGTGACACCCAATCGTTTGGAAGTCATCTCAATAATAGTCGTTTGAATATCTGCTTCGATATCAACGACTGGTCGGTCATTGTTAGGATAAAGATCACGAACCCGTAAGTATAATTGTTTGCCAAGAATACCTCCTGGATGAAACTGTGCAAAGTCTTTTGGAGAAAAACCTTTGAGCGCAAGTAGGGCAGTAGCTATCGCATCACCCATTGCTAGTTGAGCCGTTGTACTTGCTGTTGGAGCAAGATTATTAGGGTCCGCTTCTTGAGAGACAGGCGTGTAGATCAGGTGGTCAGAGTTCTTCGCTAAGAAAGATTGCTTATTGCTGACGATAGCAACTAATGGAATGCCGATATTTCTTAATAGAGGGATAAGAACTTTTATTTCGGAAGTATCTCCACTTTTTGACAAACAAAGAACAATGTCATTTGATTGAATCATTCCAAGGTCACCATGAATCGCATCTGCTGCATGCATAAAAATAGAAGGAGTGCCAGTAGAATTAAATGTGGCTACAATCTTTTGTGCTATGATGGCGCTTTTTCCAATTCCGGTTACGATGACGCGACCATTACTTTTGAAAATTGCTTTTACGCCTTCCACAAATTGCGAGCCAATTTCAGCTTGCAGATTACTTAAAGTTTCTGCTTCAATTTGTAAAGTACGTTGCGCAATTGATAAGATTTTTTCTTCGATATTCACAATAGATTTTGTATTTTTGTCAGCCTTTTCAAAAAAGGAGCTTGTTTTCTTATATGTGTTAAAAAGTCATTATTAATATCTGAAAACCAAATCCCCCGTGTTTAAATTAATTTGACTAACACAATGTACTTTCTTTTTAAAATATAACGTTAGTACAACTGGAAAACGATTTTTTTTACTTATATTTAAAGGTAAAGATTTTCGAAGCCTGAACGAAATTAAAAATGAATTCCATATGTATTATGGAATAAAATCCTCCATTTAATCTCTTAAGTGCTTTGTCTTATCCTTTATCAATTTATTATTGCAAACAATACTTCTACTTTATACTCTCATTAATTAAGTTGAATTTTTTTGTTTAAAAATTACTGAAAATAAACAATGGTAGCGACTAACGAAAGCTTGCTCGACGCACTTCAAAAATATTTTGGCTTTGATCATTTTAAAGCCGATCAAGATTCCATCATACAAAGCATTTTAAATAAACAAGACACCTTCGTCATTATGCCGACAGGAGGAGGAAAATCACTTTGCTATCAATTGCCAGCGCTTATGCTGGAAGGGACAGCGATAGTTGTTTCTCCACTGATTGCATTGATGAAGAATCAGGTAGATTCGATCAGAGGACATAGTCAAGATGATAGTGTAGCTCATTTCCTGAATTCATCTTTAACAAAGTCTCAAATGACTCTTGTTAAAAGTGATATTATGGCTCAGAAAACGAAACTCCTTTTTATTGCTCCGGAGACATTAACCAAAGAAGAAAACATTGAGTTTTTTCAACAGGTAAAGATCTCTTTCGTTGCAGTAGATGAAGCGCATTGTATTTCTGAATGGGGACATGATTTCCGACCAGAGTATCGTCGAATTAGAACAATGATTAATGCGATTGGGGAGGGTATTCCTATCATCGCACTTACTGCGACTGCGACACCTAAAGTACAATCAGATATCGTCAAGAATCTAGAGATGCATGAGGTGAACAGTTTTGTGTCTTCTTTTAATAGAGATAATCTTTATTACGAAGTACATCCAAAAGGCAAGAAAGAACAAACGGTTCGGAATATTGTCAAGGTGATAAAAAGCATGCCTGGGCAATCAGGGATCATTTATGTGCAGAGTAGAAAGTCAGCAGGAGAAATTGCGAAAATTTTAGTGGTTAATGATATTAAGGCTGCTCCTTATCATGCAGGTCTGGATGCTAAAACGAGATCGCGGACTCAGGATAATTTTCTGATGGAAGATGTTGATGTAATTGTTGCAACGATAGCTTTCGGAATGGGAATAGACAAACCGGATGTTCGGTTTGTGATCCACTACGATGTACCAAAGAGTATTGAAAATTATTATCAAGAGACCGGAAGAGCAGGACGTGATGGTTTGGAAGGTAGATGTATTACTTTTTATTCTCATCGAGATATTCAGAAATTAGAAAAATTCCTTAGAGATAAACCTGTTGCAGAGCGAGAGATGAGTGCACAGTTGATGCAGGAGATAATGGCTTATGCAGAAACGACTTCTTGTCGACGAAGATTTTTATTACACTATTTTGGCGAAGAGTATAATGATAGTGATTGTAATGAGATGTGTGATAATTGTCGTCATCCAAAAGAGAAGATTGAGGTGATGTCAGAGATGAAACAAGCATTGGAAAGTGTTTCTGAACTGAATGAGAATTATGTTACTAAAATTTTGGTAGATTTTGTAAGAGGAGAGGAGACGCAAGAAATGATTTCCTTTCAGCATAATAAGCTCAAACATTTTGGAGTCGGAAAAGAAAAAGATGATAATTATTGGAATTCGATTTTCCGACATGGTTTGCTAAATAATTTTATTTATAAGGATATTGAGAATTATGGATTGCTTAGGTTTACAGATAAGGGAAGAGCCTATCTCAAAGCTCCGTATAGTCTTAAAATTCCGTTGAACCATAATTATGAAATGGAAATGGCAGAGAGTGATTCTGCTAGATCAAAAGCGAATAAATCTGCCGTATTGGATACGACTTTGATGCAGATGTTACAAGATTTGCGGAGACAAATTGCTAAAGAAAAAAACATTCCGCCTTTCGTTGTTTTTCAAGATCCTTCATTGGAGCATATGGCAACGATGTATCCTATCTCGGTTGAAGAAATGGGAAATATTACTGGAGTGAGTAAAGGGAAAGCGATGCGTTATGGGAAACCATTTTCTCAAATGATTTCTCAATATGTAGAAGAAAATAATATTGATCGACCTACGGATTTTGTTGTAAAACAAGTAGCGAATAAATCGAAAGTAAAAGTAAATATTATTCAAGGGATTGATCGTAAGATTCCGTTGGACGATATTGCATCTTCTAATAATTTGGACATGGAAGAGCTTATGCACGAGATGGATATGATTGTTGCTTCGGGAACTAAAGTAGATATCAATTATTACATCGAAGATAATGTTGATGAGTATTCTCGAGAAGACATTATGGATTATTTTATGGAAGCAGATACGGATTCTGTTGATAATGCCTTTGTTGAATTAAAAGACGATGATGTGACTTTGGAGGAAATTCAATTGATGCGAATTAAGTTTATGTCAGATATGGCAAACTAGAAAAAATAATATTTAAAGAATTATATTTAGCCGGAAGGGATTTACCTTTCGGCTATTTTTTTTGAATATTTGTATTATGAAAATAATAATAATCAACGGGCCTAATCTAAATCTATTAGGCAAGCGAGAGCCAGAGATTTATGGGTCAGAAACTTTCGAAAGTTATTTTGAAAAACTCAAAGCGGCATATCCTCAGGTTGATCTGGAATATTATCAGACCAACCATGAAGGTTTGATCATTGATAAACTTCATGAGATCGGATTTTCTTATGATGGAATTATCATTAATGGAGGAGCTTATACGCATACATCAATTGCGATAGCTGATGCGCTCGGAGCTATTGAGACACCGGCGATCGAAGTCCATATCTCGGATATTTATGCTAGAGAATCCTACCGACATCATTCTTATTTTACGGAGAAGTGTGTTGGCTTTTATACTGGACTGGGATTGAAGGGGTATGAAGTTGGACTGAAGGATCTGTTGGGTAAGTTAACAAAGTAACAAATTGATAAGTTAACAAAATTATTTCTCCGATCAAGGTCCAAAATACTTCGGCTTCGGTATAGAAATATCAAGCATGCGCAGCCTTCGTCTTTTTCCGAATTTATATTTTTTGTACTTGAATATATTTTTGATTAAAAATCCGGTTACCAAGGCACTTCCTGCGATGATGGCAGTGTCCCATCTGACTTCCCACCAACCAACTAGAGCTGCCGTTCCTGAAAAGAAGAGCCAACTACCAGCAAAAATATAAAGTTGAGTTCCAACTTTTTGTGACCATCCAAGACGTTTTCTCATCATGGTGATATCGCCCATCTTTACAAATCTATTTTCAAAAAGAATAATATCTTCAGCGATGATTAAATCCTGGATGGTCCCCGTGTACCAGGTTTTGTCGCCTTTTATTCGATAAGTTAAATCATCACCGATATAGAATTTTTTAACCTTAGGGCTTCCATATTTTTCGATCTGTAAAAATTTCTGCCCAAAAACTAAGTTTGAGATTCCGAGGAATAAGATCAATCCGAATAAACGCATGGCTTTTTGTTTTTTGTACGACTAGTATTCTTACAATCTAAAGTACTCAAATAGATTTTCTTGGTTGGTTCGTAGAGGGAGTTTTTCTAAGATTTAACTTTTCTAATAAAAGTCTTGATCCATTTTTGAGTAGCCTTAGAAATCTGATCATAAGGTAGGTCTTCTTTTCCGACATAGATTGCCATCAAAGCAAATTGTGGTGCATCCTCAAAATCAAAGGCTTCATTGATGAGGTGTTTGTTGAGGCGGTAAGCTTCACGAATTTTTCTACGAATTCGATTTCTATCGACCGCTTTTGAAAAGCGTCGTTTAGGAACAGA
>CAKZTD010000355.1 GCA_937921595.1 uncultured Saprospiraceae bacterium | reverse complement strand
TGGAAAAAGTAAATACCTTTTGCAAGTCCCATCGCTCCGAGTGGGATTTGACCTTGGGAAAATTTTGTATGAGAAATCTCTTGCCCTTGTACATTAATTAATTTCAGTTCAGCATCTTGAGGCACTGCTCCTTTGAAACGCAATTGAGTAAGAGGCGTAGCTGGATTCGGATAAACTTCCAGTGATAAGTTCTCCTGATAGGGAATGTCAATGTCGAGAATGATAAAAGCTTCGCCAATGGTATGCCATGTAGTATTGGTGAAAATCGGCGGATTAAAATCGAAATAAATTGCTGCCGTGTTTTCAATTACCGTTCCATTACTTAAGTTATCCTGAGGTACAATTCTGTATTCCACAAAACCATGAGATAATGGTTCATTTGCAACACTGTCCACCAAATTGATGTTTGGGAAAGTGAATACTAAAATGTTGCTTCCTTCAATCGCTAAATCATAGGCGTGACTGGAAGCTCCCAAATGGAATTTAGTAATATCAAGATAGGAGGAAAGCGTATCTCTGATCACAACATTGAATGCAGTATCTGTTCCAGTATTTTGAAAATCAATGTGATACTCCAATAAGGTATTTTGTTCAATGAGATGATCTTCTCCATATCCAGTTGGAGTAGCTACTTTTCGATTTGGGTCATAAGAGTTGACGACTTCTACGCATTCTATGTCCTCAGTTGGAGTGGTATTATTGAATGGAAATTGATTATAGAAACCCAGACTGAAAGGTTCATTGAGATTTGGGTTTTCACAAAAAGCGACCACATCAATTGCAAAAACTCCATTTGGATATCCAGGCTCTTGTTCGGCTTGGGTCGTATAAGTTCGATGGTTATTTGCGATATCAAATTCGTGGATTTCGTTCATTTCTAAATCGAAAGTACCCATCATAAACATTACATCATCTTCTACTACAATATATTCCAAAGGAGCCATCATATTGGCCTGACCAATGTTTTTTATTTCAAAATGAATCTCCTCTCCGCTACAATCTCCTCGGACATCAATAATGGCTCCGTCCCATGCCAAATCTCCGCAAAGAGTATCGGGGTAAATATTGGCTTGTAAACAAAGATCCTGTCCGAGTTCAGCATCACAATCTGTGAATGCTTGAAAAGTAAATCCAGCAGAAGTACCTGAAGTTAAATCACCAAGTAGAAATTCATATTGGTTGTCTGGAAGAGAAGTATAAGCAATAGAGGCTGAGGCAATTGAAATCAAAGAGTCAAGACTGATAATAATCGATGCATCTTCTGCGGAAGCAGGGCCAAGATTTTGGTAATAAACACCCACTGTTTTTTCAAAACAAGGTCGCATCGGTGGACTTGCTAAATCTACAAATAGGTAGGGGCAATCTTCTTCTATTGTTCCTTGTAAATTTTGATTAACGGTATCGGGCACAGCACCTACCGTGACTAAGAAATTTGTAGCACAACTTCCCCAATAAGGCATTGGTGGATAAAGGGTAAGTTGATAACTTCCAGGAGAAGCAGGAAAGAAATAATTACCAGAACCGTCCGTGAAATCATAATAGGAAATGGAACCATCGTTCATTTCAACAAGCCAGTTTTGTAAGTTTTGACCTGCGCCATTAAATACACAATCTCCGTCGGTATCGAGATTTACATTTCCAGCAATGGCATGAACAGAGGCGTAGCATTCTCCATCCATTTTTGCGATAGCGAGATTTGAAGTCGTCGAGAATGATAGAGTAGTGGTGGCAAGAGCTCCACCGTCAGGAGTGGCTTCTACTTCGGTATCTCTCCAATTCCATTCTCCATTTTGATTGAGTTGGCAAATGAGGTTCCCTGCGGCGTCTCTCTTTTCAATCTTGTTTCGTCGACCGATAAACAATTCTCCTGCTGCATTTTCGCTGAGAGACTCTGCTCCATCGTCAATCGTATTGGTGAAATTGGACCACATTTCATTCCAGTTTGCATCAAACTTCCAAAGGAAGCCACCTCGACGACCATTATTTTCATAGCGATTGGCGGCAACTAAAATTCCACCATCATTTGTTATTTCCAGATCACCTGCTTCAAGGTAATTTACTTGTGGGTCGTTGAGGATCGTATCTAAAACTTCAGTTCCAGAGTCTTCGATTTCAGTCAAATGGAGGAAACCATCAAAACTCCCTACAATCAGATAATTGCCATTGTTACGTTCTACTACTCTTCGAAAACCATCATGAGGCCAAAAGCTATTCCCAGTCATTTCGTAATAGTTTTGTGTCCAAAGCTCATTCCCATTCTCATCAGCTTTTATTGCCATAGCAGAAATAGGTGATTCTTTGTGTAGCCCAACTATAAGGTATCCACCATCCGGTGTTTGGATGAGGTCATTGGCTTCGTCGGTACAACAGGCAAACTCTCTCAACCAAAGCATATTACCTGCTGCATCAAGCTTTACTAATGCGATACCATTATCTGTCCCATTATCATAATAATGACCTGCCATCGCATATCCACCATCTGTAGTATTGATGATGGCATTCATATTCATGATGTTCGAGCCATAGGTCTGATGCCAGAGCGTTGCTCCACTTGTGTCCGTTTTTACTACTTGAGTGATCCCATTGAAAATGCCAGTTGATCGGCCTAGTCCAATGTAATTTCCATCACTCGTTAAAAGAACGTCCGACGCTACATCAAAATCATTTGGGCCATTGTATGCTTGTTCCCAGCCTTGTGAAAAAAGAGGCATGCTCAGAAATAGAAAGCTTGCCGTAAAAATCAATTGTAATATTTTTCTAACTATCATGTCGTTTAAGTTTTTTGATATTACAAATTTGGGGATTCTACTCCGTTTAGCAAAAGACAAAAAATCAAATTTATAAATTTAAAAATATTGAAAAATGGCCAATAAAGCTTATTTTTAAAGATTACAGCATTTTTTATAAAACTAAAAATGATTTTCTGTCATCTAAAATCACTAAAAAATTGCAAAGAAGCCGTCTTATTGAACTCATTTCTACACTCAGCCTCAAAGAAATCAAAGAAACTAGGAAGTTTCTAGCTTCATCTTTTTTTAATCAAAGGCTAGATGTACAAGATCTTTTCGAGCTATTAACGAATACGGAAAACGTTCCAAGTAAAGAAGAGGCCTTCGCGATCTTGTTTCCTGATGAGATTTACGAACCGCAACGCATACGGCAAGTGATGAGTTGGTTGCAAAAATTGTTAGAAAAATATCTTTTCATTCTTTCTCAAAGAACAGAAAAGATAAATCGGAAAACTGAACTCATTCAGGAGTTTCGTTCTCGTGGTTTAGATAGGCATGCTATGCTATCGGTTCGGGAGGCGGAATCATTACTGGAAAAATCTCCTTATAGAAATGGAAATTGGCATCAGCAAAATTATAGATTACTTCAGGAGAAGCATAGTTTAAGCGAGAGAAGGCAACGAACTGGTGAACAGCATTTACAAGAACTCACGGATGAACATGATGCTTTTTATCTGATTGAAAAATTGCGACATGCTTGTCTCATTCGTTCATATCAGGCAGTCAATAAAGTGGAATATGACTTGGGCTTATTGCTACCTATTCTGCCTCACCTTTCTGATGACTTTTGGATAAAATGGCCTGTTGCTGGTATTTATTATTATAGTTTTAAAATGCTGAGCGAAACGGATGGTCATCCTTATTTTTATCAACTGAAAGAACAATTGGAAAAACATCAGCATCTTTTTCCAAGAGAAGAAATCCGGGATATTTATTTGTTTGCGATCAATTTCAGTATTCGACAATTAAACGAAGGAAGTAATAAGTCTAGCAGAGAAGCTTTTCAACTTTATCGAGATATGTTGGATGCGAATCTTCTAACCCTTGACGGTAATATCTCTCGATTTGCTTACCGAAATATTGTTGCCCTTGGCCTCCAATTACAAGAATACGAATGGGTAGAAACTTTTCTTATGGAACAAAAAGAATTTCTCGATATTCAATACCGAGAGGCGACGTTCAGTTTTAATCTTGCGAAGTTGGAATATGAGCGGAAGAATTTTGAGGCTGCAATTCTATTATTACAAAAGGCAGATTATAGTGACCTTTTGCTCAATCTAGCTTCTAAGACTTTACTAATAAAAATTTATCTATTATTGGATGAACAACGTTTACTCGATTCCCATCTTTCAGCAATGCGTCGATTTGTAAAACGAAAGAAGATGGTTGGGTATCATCGGGAGAATTATTTAAATATAATTTCCATTAGTCAAAAATTAACAGAACTGAATCCATTCGATAAAAAGGCCAAAGCAGGATTGAGAGAGTTGATTGAAAGTACAGATCCATTAACAGAACGTAAATGGCTTTTGGAACAGATTGATGAGCTTTAGGTGTAAACCTTTATTATTAATACCGTTTGTGTCCAGATAAAAATTAAACTTTTAGAGCTATATTTAATACCATTTCAAACCTTATTCATCTTAATATTAAAGGGCTACTTTAGTGGAGTATTTTATTTCTTCTAAAACAATTTGACTATCAATATCATTGATGTTTCGAATAGAGGCAACTTCATTAACCAGGAAATCTCTATATTCTTTAATATTCGCAAACCTCACTTTTGCCAAAAAATCAAAGCTGCCTGAAGTATGATAAAATTCAGAAACTTCGTCTAAGGATTCCATGCTATTTACAAACTTATCTCTAGCTTCTTTGTGGTGGTCTTTTATGGTAATATTCATAAAGACGATGATGTTCTTATTCAGTAAGTCGGTATTGAGTAAGGCAACATACTGTTTGATATATCCTGCTTTTTCCAATTTCTTGATGCGTTCATAAACTGGTGTAGTTGTCAAAGATAATTCCGTTGCCATTTCCTTGGCTGTACGACCGGAATTAGTTTGAAGCATATCAAGAATCTTTAAATCTATCGTGTTCATTAGCCGTATAATATTCTAATAAAAAAGTAAATCTATGAAAAAAATACAAAAGAATTTATAATGCGAATAAAAAGATTTTGTTGCTAAGAACTAAGAAGTATTTCAGCTAAGAAACAGGAGCTTCTACTTCATCACCTTTATAAGTATGATAGGACATTTCTTTAATTTCAAAGCAATCTTTTTGATCATTATAAACCTTACAAGCATCTATAGGTGAAGCGTAAATATGGAGCGTCATGGCGCGTTGATTCGAAATGTTTTGAATGCTATGGTATCCCATTTTATCATTCATGTAGGTCAATTTTCCAGGTGTCAATACCATGCGATTGGTTTCTTTTAAGAGTCCATCTTCTCCTTCGAATCGCATTTCTTCAACAGTACCTTGTATTTGATATACCCAACAATCTTCACCTCCATGACCATGTATTGGCGTTTTTGCACCAATTTCCCAACACAATAGAATCAACTCATATTGTTCAGTACGAGCTAGACAATTTCGAGTATAACATTCCTTTGACCAAGTGGTAAAGCGCTCCAAGTCATTTGCTTGAATCTTGATTTTCTTCATGATTTTAGCATGTTGGAGAGGATCTGCGTTATCTAAAGCTTCAGTTAATTGTTCAACGGTTGAAATATGATTCATGAATATTGATTTGGAATAAAACTAGTTTGGTAAAAAATACATTTCGCCAAAAATAGCGAAAAAACTAGATGTTTTTTCTATTTTTGTGTGGAATTAACAATTCTATAATTGTTTTTTACTAAAAATATGCCATTTACTAGTGTTTTAAACTTATATAATGAAAAATACGCTTGATTTATTTCATAGAATTACGAACGATCTTTTACAGGATGAAAAGGAAAATCCAGTAGCTAAACATATCCCTTCTTCCAAATTATTTGAAACACTAGATCTTTCCTTAAAAGGGGATCCTTTGAGTGAGGATGAATTTGAAAAAGTATTAAAAGAATTGGTTTTTGCTTCACCAAGAACTGCTACGAAGGGATTTTTTAATCAATTGTTTGGTGGGCGAAATGAAAAAGCCATTTTAGGAGAGTTGCTTGCAGTAATGTTGAACAATAGCATGTATACTTATAAAGCGGCAGGTGCTCAGATAGGAGTAGAAAAGGTCATACTAAGAGAAGTTTGCAATTTGATTGGCTGGGATGAAAATTCGGATGGAACACTTGCTCCTGGAGGGTCGATGACGAATTTTATGTCAATGTTAATGGCAAGAGATAAAGCTTCTGCTAAGGTGAGTAGTCAGGGCTTGCAGCAAAAAATGATTGTTTATACTTCAAAAGAATCACATTATAGTATTCCTAAAAATGCAACTTTTTGTGGAATTGGGAGAGATAATGTTCGATATATTCCGACTGATAATCAAGGAAGGGTAGAAGCATCTCATTTAGAAAAAATGATTGAAGATGATATTGCAGATGGAGGTTTACCGGTTATGGTGAATTTGACAGCTGGTACTACGGTGCTTGGATCTTTTGATCCTATACGACCTGTCAGTGCAATCTGTAAAAAACATAAGCTATGGCTTCACGTAGATGGTGCCTATTGTGGATCAGTTATGTTTAGTAAAAAATACAAGCACCTGATCGATGGAATTGAGTTGGTAGATTCATTTAGCTTTAATGCTCATAAAATGATTGGCACTCCATTGTCTTGTTCTATCATCGTAGTGAAGGATAAAAAACATTTATACGATTCTTTCTCCAATGATGCGAGTTATTTATATCAAACTGATCATGATGGATTTAATTTAGGTAAAACATCTTTGCAGTGTGGGAGAAGAAATGATGCTTTAAAGTTTTGGACACTTTGGAAAAGTGTAGGTACATCTGGTTTGGAAAAAATTGTTGATCATCTTTTTGCATTAGCAGACACTGCTCGAGAATATGTTCGAAATAATAAAGATTATACACTTTACAGTTATGATGAAACAATAGCGATTTGTTTTAATTATAAAGGAATACCAGCTCGTAAAATTTGCACATTATTATATGAGCATTCGGAGTTATTAGTAGGGTATGGCTCTTTTAAAGAGGATGAATTTATCCGTTTGATCACAATCAATGCTCAAAACGAACATCAAGACCTTTTGGATTTCTTTAAAATCATGGAGCAATTTGTGGCAGATAATGTAGCTTTGTTTGAGGAGCATATTACAGTATAAAAAATTAGGAATGCAGACTAGAGGTTGAAAGATAATAAGGTGAACCAAAGTGCATAATTTTTAATCTAAGTGTAAAAGGTATTAGGTGTTCGGCATTAAGAGTGTCTGAAAACCTAATACCTTTTGCCGTTTTTTTCTTAGCTTGAGACAAATTACGAACTAACAATATATTAAGCCTTACATTGGCTTTATCTCTTAAGAAGCTGAAAAACCAACATTATGGAAACCTCTAAAGTAATTGCTCTAGGACTCTATGTCCTGATTTTATTCCTTATTGGAATTGTTGCCTCACGGCGAGTCAAAAGCATGAGTGATTTTTATGTTGGAGGTAAAAATATGGGGTTTTGGGCCGTCGCTTTTTCTGCAAGAGCTACCGGAGAATCGGGATGGTTATTGATTGGTTTGACAGGGATGGGCGCTATTTCCGGAATGTCAACTTACTGGGTTGTAGTTGGGGAAGTTTTAGGGGTCGCGGTTTCTTGGTGGTATATGGCAAAACGATTTAAAAGGAAATCAGATGAATACAAAGCCATTACTATTCCTGATTATCTGGAAAGTCACTTTAAATCAAAGACAAAAACACTTCGAATTATAGCTTCAACGATACTTTCCGTATTCGTAGTTATTTATGTGAGTTCTCAAATTGATGTTACCGGAAAGGCCTTTGAATCTATGATGGGCATCAACTACTTTACAGGAGCCATTATTGGTTTTTTCATTGTGTTAACCTATATTTTTATTGGAGGATTTGTAGCTGCAGTTTGGTCTGATTTGTTTCAAGGCATGCTGATGTTTTTTGGATTACTGCTTCTACCTATTGTCGTTTATTTTTCAATGGATGGAAGTACTGGTGTTGTCGAAAGTTTAAACCAGATCGATCCTGCTTTGACAAATCCATGGGGTACCAGTGATGACATATGGATGAATATTGCAACCATGTTAGGATTTGCAATGATTGGTTTAGGCTTTCTTGGATCGCCTCAAGTATATGTTCGCTTCATGTCAATCAAAAACGAAAATGAAATTGATAAAGGAAAATGGGTAGCGATAATTTTTACTTTATTAACAGATGCTGCAGCTGTAACGATAGGTATTTTAGCCCGAGTATTATTTACTGAAAGTGGACAAGATCCTGAAGCAATATTAGGAAATGCTGGGGAAGATGTTCTCTCTATAATGACCGAAAATTTCTTGCCTTATACATTAGTTGCCATATACGTTGCGGTAGTTCTTTCTGCAATTATGTCTACGATTGATTCTTTATTAGTGATTGCTTCCAGTGCGATTACCCGAGATTTTTATCAAAAAGTATTTAATCCTAATATTCCAGATCAAGACTTGACAAAGATGTCCCGAATTGTCACTTTGGTGATGGCTATACTTGCTTTAGGGATTGCTTTAATTATTGCTGTTAATTCCCCCGATCGTACTGTTTTTTGGATGGTCATTTTTGGATGGTCGGGTATTGCAGCATCTTTCTGCCCCGTCATTATTTTGTCTTTGTTTTGGAAAGGCTATTCCGAGGCTGGTGCAATTGCTTCTATGATTGCAGGATTTCTTTGCGTTCCTTTCTTCAAATTTGTGGTGTCAAATATGGATGGAATTGGACCTTATTTTGAGAAACTCGATGTTTTGGCGCCTTCATTTTTGATTTCGATGATTGTAGGTTGGGGCTTTTCTAAATTGTATCCAAGGGGTTCGGAACTGGCGGAAGGGTAGGGACTTGTTGAATGAGTGAGTGAATTTAGGAATGAGTGAATGGCCTCTTAGATGCAGCAAAAACGAGGTCTTATTTATTATTCTTATTCATGATCTCTACTGATTTTTCATTAAATGTATAGAGTATTTTATTTGAGTTTATACCTGAACAAAACCAAAGTTCACCTTTACTGTCTTTATAAATTGTTTCTACAGAGTTACTTGGTAGTCCATCTTTTTTGGTAAAGTTGACTAATGAATTACCGTCGTATTTCCAGAGGCCAGCTTGAATTGTTCCAAACCACATATTTCCGACTTCATCTTGGTTGATTGCCCAAACCCTTGCCAATGTTCCTGGCTCATCATATCCTGGATTCTCTCCGACTAGCCCGTTTTCTTTTGTGAAATTAGTATAAAATTTTCCATCGTATTTATACAATCCACCTCCATTACTTCCAAACCAATTTGTACCTGAATCATCTTGAAAAATACTTCTTATTGTGCCAACTCCAAAGTTGTCAGGATTATGATATTCAAAAGATTTTCCATCATATCCAACAACTCCTCTATTAAAAGTTCCTAGCCATAATTTTCCTTTCTTATCCCGATAAATTTTATAAACAGAAAATGGAGTGTGTATGTCTTCTTTGTAAAATTCTGTATCTTCTTTTGGTACTGGGATTGCTAAATATTCTAAAGTCTTTTTATCATATCTTAAAACTCCATTCTTGGAGATATTAAACCAAAGGCTTTCTTCGTTCAATGACGATTTTGCGGTTAAATCTAGTGATTCATTTTTATATAATTGAGTTAATTTTGATTCTCCTTTTATTGGAACAGTGGTAAAAGAGATTGAAATTGTAGATCAAATTTTATAGTTGGAAATTAACTTAATTAAGCATTGTTCTTTCTTGAAAAACGCTTGAAATAAAATGAAGGATTTAGGAATGATTTTTTGAAATCTCGATTGTCTAAAATAAAAGTAAATAAGGATTGAATTGATTTGCTTTTTCTGGCGATGTTGATCACGAGATTAAATGTTTTTGGATACTTCAAAAGCTTTTGCAACCAATGGCTAAAATATAATTCAAACCACATTTTGGAATAAATTTTTTGATCATATTGAGCGTTAAATTTAGTATCAAATTTTTCTGTTTCAAAGCCTTTCAACAAATGATCAGCAGCTATGCGACCACTTCTAATAGCCATCCCAATTCCTTCGCCTGAGAATGGATCAATGAGACTTGCGGCATCTCCGATAAGCAAAAAACGATTGCCAGAGCAAGGTCTTTTCTTTGATCCCATTGGTAAACCAAAGCCTTTTACAGATTCTAAGGGTTTCGCATCTTTAAATCTATGTTTAACGTTCGGATGATTTTGTATAATATCTGCTAGTCTTTTTCTAAGGTTAATTTTTCTTTTACTTACCTCACTGGAAAGCATTCCTAAACCTATATTTGCTTGATTATTATCCAAAGGGAAAATCCAAAAATAACCAGGAAGTATGTCTTTGTAAAAATGTAATTCGATATAGCCCTTGTCGTCAAAGCCCGTAACATTTTCATAGTATTGTCTCAAGCCTGCACTAAAGTGATTCTTTTCGACTTTGTTATTGGTCAACTTTTTATTGACAATTGAGTTTGCACCATCTGCACCAATGACTATTTTAGCTGTAAAATATTTCTTGCCTGTTTTTAAAATAACTTTATCGTCTGAGGTTTCTAAGCCTTCGACTTTATGATTTAAAAAGATATTGACATCAGAAAAATTACTGATTTGATTGAACATGAAATGATCAAAATCAAGTCTTTTCATTACAAAGCCTGATGCATCTTTAAATTGAGGATTTATGAAGTCGATGTCTAAATGTTTGCTGTTTGGTGCAATAAATCGGATGCCATGATAAGCTTTCCTTGTGGCCATTTGTTGAAACTGTTTTCCTAGTTTTGGATCAATCCTATGCAATTGATTTACAACATCCGGGCTTAAAGCATCTCCACATATTTTATCCCTAGGAAAAGTATCTTTTTCTATAATGCAAATTTTTAAACCTTTGCCAGCCAATTTATAAGCGCATGCACAACCTGCAGGCCCTGCTCCAACGATTATTACATCATAAGATTCATTTGGTTTATCATTTAAAGAAAGCGGTTCTTCCATTAGGTTTTTTTTCAAATGGCAAGGTAATCTTTTTAAAATTGAATCTAGGTATAGGAGGAAATAGAAAGGGGAGGACTTTTAATATTTTCAAAACGAAATTGTATCAATAAATTGGCTTAGTGAATTTGGTTTTTTAGCCTTCATCAATTCAATAGGAGTATGAAATTGTAAGTTTATTCTTATTACATTTTAAATGGCTGATCATAAAATCGTTTCCCGGTTGCCTTATATAATGCGTTTGCTAATGCTCCAAAAACTGGTGGAAAAGTTGGCTCTCCCAAACCAGTTGGATCAATATCATTTTGAACGAAATGAACGTCAATTTTTTTGGGTGCTTCAGCCATCCTTATCATTCGATATTGATGAAAATTATTTTTTTGAGGCACACCATTTTTAAAATTTAATTCTCCATACAAAGCATTACCAATACCATCAACAATAGCGCCTTCGGCTAAATTTTTAGCAGCATCAGGATTGATGACGATGCCACAATCTACTGCGCAACAGACTCTTTCAATAACTGTTTTTCCTTCCTCAATTTTTAAATCTAAAACTTGTGCGGAATAAGAATTGTGGCAAAAATAAACAGATACGCCTCGGGAAATATTGGATGATTTTTGATCCCAATTCGACTTTTCTCTGACCAATTTCAAAACACCGGCATAGCGTTTTGGATCATAATCATTCTTGTCTCCGATAGGATTGTTTATTGCATTTTCGAGTAATTCCAATCGAAAATCAATTGGGTCTTTTCCTATTTCCTCGGCAATTTCATCCAGAAAAGATTGCTCTGCACAAGCTATAAAATTGGAGCGAGGTGCTCGGAAAGAACCAATCGTGATATTTGAATTAATGGTCCAACTTTCTGCCAAATAATTTTCGACTGCCCCAGCTGGAAACCTATTGGGGTATAAGGGACTTTCTAAATTACCTCCAGCATTTACATGTAAGCCAATCAAATTATTTTCAGCATCTAATGCAGCTCTATAAGTCGCTTGATAAGCAGGGCGATAAATACCACCAGTCATATCATCTTCTCGGCTATAAATTAATTTAATGGGTGTATTCATTTTTTGAGAAATGAGGGCTGCCTCTACTGCCCAATGTGC
The DNA here is from genome assembly GCA_937921595.1 of uncultured Saprospiraceae bacterium. Lineage (GTDB taxonomy): Bacteria > Bacteroidota > Bacteroidia > Chitinophagales > Saprospiraceae > JAHDHW01. Next base: position 267 of record CAKZTD010000355.1, on the reverse strand, counting down.
ATAAGACCGACGGCCATAACCACCTCCGAGTCGGGGCAATTGAATATCTATGTTTTCGACAGGAATTCCCAAACGAGAAGATAAAGTTTGTTCGGTTAGTTCTGCTTTTTGAAGCGGCCCAATGAGTTCTGCTTTTTCATTCTTTACATCTGCAAAGAAGTTCATAGGTTCCATACAATTATGGGCAAGGTAAGGAGCGGTATAGGTTTTTTCAATGACCTTGGCTGCATTTTTGAAAGCCGCTTCGGGATTGCCATCTTTGCGTAC
>CAKZTD010000354.1 GCA_937921595.1 uncultured Saprospiraceae bacterium | reverse complement strand
TTTTATTTTTCCCTTTCCATCTACCGCTTCGGCCTTCTCCTTTCATCGTACAATGAGTACAGCCAATAGAACCATAGCCATGTTTTTCCAAGGGATGCCGAGGGAGTTTATAAAAATCAAGATGGAATAAAAACTCGCCTTCGTCAATATCAATCAACGGATGAAACTTAATGATATCTCCTTGCTGTTCAAACACTCGGAGGCGTGATCGAAAATCCGTTTGTTTAGACATCAACCCAGAAATCCATACGCTGTGTTTTCCAATTATGGGTTCCAGTGGAACGACTTTATTGACACTGCAACACATCTTTGGATGGTCAATCCACCATTGATTTTGTTGGGTGATATTGTTCTCTTTCTCTTTTGGTCGAACGTCAATAATCCTCAACTTAAACTGCTTTCCTATTTTTTCCTTATAAGCAATCGTCTCTGGAAAATGATAAGTCGTATCAATAAAATGAACAGTTTGTGTATTCCTGATTTCACTAATTAGATGTAATAGAAAAACGGATTTGGTTCCAAACGAAGAAGTATACAAAACTTCTTTTTCTGGAAAATAATCGTACAGTTTTTCCAATCGTTCTTTGAAATTGAGCGGTGTAAAAATAGCATTCTACTCTTCTACATTTAAAAACTTTAGGTTTACTTATTTGCTGTGGCATGTATTTTTTTAAATTCCTGATCAATCTTTTCCTCTTTAGTTGATCTATATTTTGAGTTCAGTTTTTTGTCCTCTTCCCTATTCATCATTTAAATACAAAAAGCCTTTCCAGAATGTTACTGGAAAGGCTTTTTGTAATAGCTAAAAAATAATTTTCTATCCTATCATAAGAATCTCTCCTGAGCTAAACTCATCATATAGCAACAAGAGCAGCAGCAAGAAAGCTGAGCTGAATTTTTTATGCTACTGGATTGATTCATTTAAAATTGATTTTTTATTAATTATGATTACAATATTATCCGCTATTCTAATAAAAGCAAGTATACTCCCGAATATTTCCCCTAAACTTGATTACGCTATAAATAAATGGCTTAAAATATTTTTTTTTCAAACGAATATCTATTCCCACAATACGTTATATTTAAATAACTGTAAACTAAGTATTTAAAACACAATCACTTTGTTAGACAAATATTTGATTTTCAGTATTTTGGTATGGTTATAGAGCATTTATAATAATTGCATTTTATTTATGCAACATAGCTCATTATTAACAGTTAAATATTTACGATTATCAATATCTCAACTCCCTATTCCTATTTAATAAAAACTCTACTTGCTTTACATATCAAGTAAGTTAATCTAGAATTTCTATAAAGATTCTTTCGTTATCTATCTTGTAGAAATTAACATTCGTAACATTTATTTGTCCATATGCTTAGAAATGCTTTTCTAATTTCTTTTTTGATTTACCTGATAAGTTGCACCAGCAGTGACAATGCTAATCGTGCTAATGAATTAATTGGTAAGCCTGTCAAAACTAGCTTAAGTAGTGGAAAATCCAAAGCAGCCAAAATAGCAGAGTTCAGTACTTTTTTACAAAAGCTTTCAAAAGATCAGATGATTCCCGCTTCTGAAACAGACCTACATAATACGGTAAAAAATTACCTTCCTGACTCTACAATCTCAGAAGGGTTTGACTTACATATTCGAGAAATTGGGCGAATTGATACTTTTAGATTAGTTTTTCATGAGTATTTTGATTTGTATGATGACTGGAGTAAAACTTATTTGGATATTTTTTCTCCAGTAGGTAATATCCAACAATCTATTAGAATGTGGGATTTATCATTTGAAGGAAGTACCAATCTAAACTTTATTAATAATGAAATTGTTGAAATTGCTTACCACGATTTTTTCGATCAAAAAGATATGCTCAAGCATGCGATAATTCCAGACCAGCTTTTCTATATCCATAAATCTACTAAGGTTTCAAATCGGGTCGAAGGAACCGTTTATGAGTATTATAAAATTAGCGAACAAGGAAAATTGCGCAGACTTTCGCAAAAGACGCAGATTAGTATTGGCAGACAATTCCCTCAAGCTACAGCAAAATTGCTTTCTTCATCAGAGCTCGAATCTTTTGAAGAACAGGAAATCAAACTCATGAAAAATGAGATCCTTGCTCAAAACGGATACATTTTCGCTGATCATTCTATCCAGGAATACTTTGAAAAACAAGACTGGTATGCTCCACGTTTGGAATATAAAGATAGCTTGTTGACTGACGTTGAACAGCTGAATTTTGCCCTTCTCTCTAAAATCCAACAAGAGTATTAAGCCACCCCACCTAAAGGTCCAATATCTGGACTTAGGACTTTTTTAAATACAACCTTATTTTTTCGATAAAGATTTAAAATACGTATTGCATCTTTATGTAATGCAAAGTATATTTGTAAGAGGTAATCTGGATCAACTCCTTAACTCTACTTTAGAACTAAGAAAAGAAAGCAGAATCGCCTTTTTATCATTTATTTTATCACTAAGCTGGAAGTATAATCTTCCTACTTTAACTCTATTTTTTATTATGAACATTTTTGTTGCTAAACTTAACTTTGACACAACAAGTGAAGACTTGCAAAGTGCATTTGAAAACTTTGGTGAAGTTTCTTCTGCTAAAGTAATTATGGACCGAGAAACTGGTCGCTCTAAAGGATTTGGATTCGTTGAAATGCCGAATGATGATGAAGGAAATTCTGCTATTGAAAACCTTAATGAAACAGAATTGGACGGAAGAACAATTGTAGTAAAAGTTGCTCGACCTAAGGAAGATAATCGCGGTGGCGGTGGTGGATACAACCGTGGTGGCGGTGGTGGTGGTTATAACCGTGGCGGTGGCGGCGGTGGATATAATAGCCGTTATTAAAAAATAAAAAACATTAAGAAAGAAAGCTACTTCTATAATTGGAAGTAGCTTTTTTTTATTGATGAATATTTTGTCCTAATATTTACTTACCTAGAAAAATCAGATAAAACTTAGTATAGTCCAATAACTTATGTAGGTTTATCCCTGAAACAAAGACAATGCTCAAACTCTTAAAGTCATTCTTCCTGCATCCTCAAAGTGTGATTGTAGGTTTTGGATTTACTACGCTAAGTCTTCTAATGAGCACCTGGGCAATTCGCCTTCCTGAATTAAAAATCCAATTAGGTATTAACGATGCTCAAGTCGGAACAGCCTTACTCATTCTCTCTATCGGCAGTTTAATCATAAGCCCTTTTTCGACTTATATTATGGACCGCTACCCTACCGGTAAAGTAACCTTTGTCAGTGTGATCATCCAATCAGCTATTTATATTCTTCCCTTTCTTGTTCAAACTTATACTGCTTTTCTGGTGGCTATGTTTTTGGTAGGTCTTGCTATGGGTTTTATAAATATCACCATTAATGCTTCCGCAGCAATGGTCGAAAAAAAATACCACCGTTCTATCATGTCGAGTTGCCACGGAATGTTTAGTATTGGTGCAATAATAGGATCGATTGGTGCGGGCGTTATTTCTGAATTAGGAGTTAGCCCTTTAAACCATATGATAGCTTTGATCGCTTTTCTAATCATTGGAAACTTTTTTCTTAGAAAAACCTGGTTTAGTTTACCCAACTCTGATCTAAAGGCTCCCGCATTTGCAATTCCTACATTACCTGTTCTTGGATTCTTTTCGATTGCATTTTGTATTGTTCTCGCTGAAATGACCATCATGGACTGGAGTGCCGTTTATTTAAAGGACACTTTAAAAAGCTCAGCAGCACTAACCGGATTAGGATTTGCCGCTTTCTCAACGACCATGGCTATTGGCCGATTAAGCGGAGATACCATAGTTCCCAAAATTGGAAAACGAAAAATTATCACAATTGGCTGCATTCTGGCTAGTTTGGGGCTCGGACTTGCCGCTTTTACCACAATGCCTTGGATGGCTATTTTTGGTTTTGCAATTACCGGAATCGGAATGGCGACCATTATCCCAATACTTTATAGTCTTTCAGCAAATATGGAAAATGTAAATCCCGGAGTTGGTATCGCATCTATTGCGACCGCATGTATTTCCGGAGGTTTGATCGGACGACCGATTGTAGGATTTGTTTCAAATGAAATGGGAATGTCAGTAAGCATGTGGATAGCATCAGGCTTCGCTTTGGTCGCAGGAGGAATTGCCATTTCCATAGGAAGAAAAAAAACGACTAAGGCCTAATATTACTTACTCCGAATCGCATCAACTGGATCCATACGTGCAGCAATAAAAGCAGGAATAATTCCTGATACAACACCTATTGCAACTGCCCAGGTCAAACCACCTAGGACATTACCAAAAGAAAGATAAATATCGAAAGCAATGGATTCTATACTTGAAATTCCAACAACAACTCCGTATACCAATAACAAACCGACGACTCCTCCTATCAAACAAAGAATTATTGATTCTATTAAAAATTCTAGGAGAATAATATAACGTTTTGCTCCAAGTGCCTTTTTTACACCTATGATATTTGTTCGCTCTTTTACTGAAACAAACATGATATTGGCCACACTAAAAGCTCCAACAAAAATCGCAAAGCCTCCAATGATCAAGCCCATGACATTAAGCACTCCAAAAAAGGAATCTAAAAATTCTCCCATCATGGAGACTTCATTCAGCGCAAAATTATTTTCTTCTCTAGGTCTCAATTTACGGTGAGCACGTACGACACCAGTCACCTCTCCTTTCATCTCATCCAATGACGCATCTTCTCTGGCTTTTATACTGATATTCGCAGAACCAAAAGCTCGGTTAGTTTTTAGATTTGCTATTTTCTTTCCAGTTTCATAAGGGAGCAAAGCCGAATCATCAAAATTCATAACACCAACTAAATCATCTCCGGATTTCTCTAATACTCCAATCACTTCCATTTTTCGCCCCAAGAGTTTAAGTTCTTTTCCTACAGGAACGATCTCTCCAAAAAGTTCTTTCGCAGCTTCAAAACCTAAGATTACTTTATTCGATCCATAGAAAAATTCTTGCTGAGAATAATAACGCCCTTCTTTTATATCCAAATCAAACATCTTATCGAAATCATTGGAAATTGCGCTTATTTCAACCCGATCTACACTACTTGATCTATACTGTAGTGTTTTCAATCCAATAAAGATATTGAAAGTGACCAATTTTGCTGATTTCACCTTTTTGCTGATTACTTTAAAATCATCATAACTGGGATTAGGCCTCCTCATTATTTTTAAAAAGTTTTGGCTGGGATCTTCATTCCAGGCAAACTTAGAAAGGTAAACTACATCAGATCCTAATTTATCAAAACTCGAACGAACATTATCCTCCAAAGAGTCCACTGCAGATTTGACACCTATGATGCAAAAGATACCAATGCTTATCCCAAGCAAAGAAAGAAAACTTCTTAGCTTATTTGAGATTAAAGATTGAAGAGCTTGTGAAGCGCTTTCCGTTATTATTTTTAAAAATGGAAACATAAATATGGTGTCAAAAAATTATGATTCGAAACTACAGCTTTATACACTATTGGCCTAAACTATTCGATTAAAAAATTCATTTCATCTGCCAACTGCCGAGAAATGGGAAATTAAACCCAAATTCAAAATGGGAATCAAAAGCAAACCTAGGGTATAAGTAGGTTTTTGGGCTTTTCAAACATTTAATAAAACCAGTAGAAACTTAGGTTTTATAGTTATTATTAATTGAAAAACTAGTTTGATTTAGATTTTAATTTCGATTGAAATTTTGATTTCATAATATGTACACCAAAGTGGATTCTCTTTAAACCAAAATCTTCCACCCTATATCCGCCTTTTCTATCTGGAATTTAGTATCTTTGCAGGTCTTTTTAAAAAAAAATCTATTAAATACAATGCGGACGAAACTATCACAGTTTAATTTTGAACTTCCTGAAAAGCTAATATCTAAATATCCAACCGAGCACAGAGACGA
>CAKZTD010000353.1 GCA_937921595.1 uncultured Saprospiraceae bacterium | reverse complement strand
TCGATATTCGTTGAGGTTTTTTACTAAATCGTCGATATTTTCGGGAATGACATCTTCAAAAAATTGACGCAATCTTTTTGCGGTTGTAGGTGACTTTCCATTTGTGGATATAGCAACTTTCACATTCCCTTTGGTAACAATGCCACCCATATAAAAATCGCAGAAAGGAGGATTATCAGCAACATTGACCAAAATTCGCTTTGCTCTGCAATCATGATAAACTTGTTCGTTTACAGGAATATTATCCGTTGTAGCAACGACTATATGTCTTCCTTCTAAATAAGTAACATCATAAACCGCATCGTGCATTGTAATATTGAACTTTTCTGCTAAGGCAATAGTTGTATCCCGATACATCGGGGAAACCATTTCTACCTGTGCATTCGGGCTAGACTTCAATAAAAAAGTCAATTTTTCTTCTGCCACATTACCACCTCCCACAATCAAAATATTCAACTGAGATACTTTTAAAAAAACAGGATACAATTCATTCCGCTCCATTTAATTCTTCTGTTTTGTAATTGATAGTCACCCGAGTTCCTTTGCCCAATTCCGAATTTATAAACAAGCGTCCGTTGATATAGCTAATTCGTTCTTTCATGAAGAATAGGCCCATGCCTCCTTCACTATTGTTTTTAGGTGCCTCATCTAAGATGGCTGCATCAAATCCTTTTCCGTCATCATCAATTACGATACTTAGAATTTTATCTTTAAAATTGATAGTTACCAAAATATAGTTGGCTTGTGCGTATTTTATGGCATTATTTACCGCTTCTTGCGTTACTCTATAAATATTGGTCTCAGCTAAAGAATCAAATCGGATGTTCTCTTCAGATTTATTTTCATACAAAATTGTTCTTCCTGTAAGTTTAGAGAGCTCAATGGTCATTTTATGTAGTGCTGGAAAAATACCATGGTCACTCAATTCTGGTGGTGTCAAATTAAAAGTGGCAGTCCTTACTCCTTTTATCAGGTCCGAGGTCAAGTCTTTTAAATAGGCTATTTTCTCAATACTTTTTTCTTTATTTTCTATGTCAATTGATTCAATATTGAATTTCAAAGCAGTCAACATTTGACCAATGCCATCATGAATGTCTTTGGCGATTCGCTTGCGTTCTTCTTCCTGGCCTTCTACAATTTGACTTGCTTGTACTTTTTTCTGAAGAATGCGCTCTTCAAAATTTTGTTGCGTTAGTTGCTCAACTTTCGATTGATTTTGTTTGCGTTCAGTTATATCAGAACACAAAATCAAGATACTCTGCTGTTTGCTTGCTTGATGCATTGGTATAATCGAAATGTCTAACCAGAAATTCGCTCCTGTTGCAGTAGTTATCTGTATCTCTTCATTTCTTATACTGTTCTTGCGATTGCTTTTTAGTACCTCTTTTAGGTATTGCTGTTGTCCTTCGTCTGTGGTTAATAGTTCTGATAACGGTTTATTTAGCTGCTCCTTTTTAATATTCAAAAGCTTTAGGAATTTTTTGCTAATAAATACGATACTTCCGTCATTTCGAGCACTTGCAAAAAGGGCGGCATTATCAATTACAAAATTTAATTCTTGTAGCTCCTGTAATGATTTTTCCTTTTCCGATAATAGGATCTTTATTTCCTTTGCATTGGTGTCTGATTTGAACTGACTCTGTATCAAATTAGAAATAGTTTTACGAATTTGAATAGAAAGTGGTCTGAAAATAAACAACATTTCTAATAGTAAAATTAGCAGCGAAAACGCCAGTAGCCAGTATTCTTTCTGTTTCAGGTTTTGAAGCTTTGCATTACTGCGCTCATCATACTTGTTTACAATGTTATCCATTAAGCGTAAAAAAGATCGCTCGTTTTCTAGAAGAATTGATTTCCGCTTGACGAAATCGATAGGGGTAATTTTATCTTTGGATAAAATAGCTTCTGCCGCATTAACCATCGCTCTATGATGCAGCTCAATATTTTGAAAAAGAGACAGAATTTCAGCATCTTCTTCTGCTGGAAGATTCATGTCTAGATTCCCTTTTTGCAGTCCCTTATGGGAAGCTTTCCAAACTGTTACTGTTTGCGCTAATTCTGATACAATTAGTTTCCTGTTTTCTAAATCTGTTGTTTGATTTAGTAATAATACTTCTTTTACTAATTTTTGACTTAATGCTCGCTGACGACCCGCCACATTAATTACCCTAGAATCATTCAACTGGGAGTTTAAATGTGTTTGAATTAATAGTTGTGCTATGATAATCGTCAATGCAATGCCTGCCAATGCCAAAAGATACCATTTACGAATCCTAAGAAAGGTTGTGGTGTCAAGTGGTTTTTGATGTTTGCTATTCGGCATTGCTATAATTGCTTTTTGCTAAATTAAGGTATCAGGAGCTTATTGCTTTAGATACTAATTCTAGAGCAGCTTTTGAAAGTGGGAGTTTTAAAGCAGCTTCATGACCTTTGTCAGACATTTTTCGCCATGTTTTTTGAAGAATATCAATGGTTTTTTCTTCTGGATGTTTTGCAGCAAAAGGTTCGAAATAATGTGCTAGAAACACCAAACAAATAACATCTTCCAAAGTCTGAGTTTCTTCGTTCTTCTTTAACTGTTTCTTTTCTAAGAGAAATTTAACTGTTTTGATGGTGTCTTCTGCATAGCCTAATTCTGATAATATAGATGCTGCTTTCATTGCATGGAATTTCTTTAACTCCTGCCGCCATCTCAAATAGCCTTCTCGATTCATTTCGTAAGAATCTCTAGCGATTTCCCATCTGCAAATATGTTGACATCGGGCAGTCAATTGTAAGGCTTCTGAAGCATTGGGAGCAAAACTATTTAACTGTTCACTC
>CAKZTD010000352.1 GCA_937921595.1 uncultured Saprospiraceae bacterium | reverse complement strand
TAAAGAATCATGTTTTCAATACCCCAATTAACTCAAATCCAAGACGAAAAAAAATTACAAGAATTTGCAGATATTTATTTCAAATGTTCAAGTCTTCCTATTCCTGATACTTACCTGTATAACCCCAACAACAGAATTTTTGGAATCTATTGGAAGAAAGAATTGATCGGCGGATTTATCCTGGGTAATTGTCCTGAATTCAGAACCATCGATGTTTTTGCAAAAACTGAACGCCAAGAAGATATCTACGAGCAACTTGAAGAAAGATCAAACTATACGGAGATCACCTGCTTCTGGATAAAAAGAAGTTATAGAAGAAAAACTAATTTGAATTTCTTCACCTGGTTGTCGATGGCTTATGCTTTGAAAAAATATGGTACTCGGTATTTTCTTTTTGGAACCTGTTCCCGATCACTTGCCAGACTTTATGGGACAACTGAAAAATCGATTTTGCTTCATCGGGATTTCATTAACAAGAAACCTACGTTTATTTTTTGGGCGAAACGCGAAGGTTGTATTTCTGGTATCTTGGAAATTGTTTTATTCAAATTGAAAAGGACTTATCATTCTTCAAATTTAATAAAGTCTTTCAAAAAGGTTTTTGCTATTAATTTTTGAAGCGTTTACAAATAAGCGACAAACTCCTTTTCAAAATATTCGAATTCTTTTTCATCTTAATACAAAACAGAGATGAATTAGCAACGGTGACTAACAAAGTACCGTTGCTTTTTTTTGTTTGACAATGTGCTTAAAAATAGGTTACAATTTAAAAATTGATCCTAGATTCTAGTATAATCTGACTAATAGAAAAACTTGTTATTGAGCTGTTAAAGAATCTCATAAAGAAAAAGCATCAAAATTATTAATTAGTTTAGAGCATCATACATTGAAGTTGTTCAAAAATGAATTGATGAATTATTTACAAGTCATTGATTTCTAATAATTTCTCCTCTTTTTATTCCCGTAGCTACGGCTACGAAAAGAAAAAGAAGGATCATTCTAGCAATCAAGCACTTACAACTATTTTCAGAACACATTCTTGAACAACTTCATTGAAATAACAGTACAAATCAAAAATGGATCAGAAAAGTAAATAACCCAAGTTAAGTTTGACGACCTTACAAGCGTAATGACCACAAGGCTCAAGGCCTATCACAAGCGTAGCGTTAGTAGCAACTAGAGTGTAAAAAATGATAAAAAGATGAATTTAATGAGAATCGTAAAAAATATGATTTTGGCATTTATTATCTCTGCAACAATTTCATCATGTGCAGGGCAAGGTAAAACCGATACTAAGAATAAAGAATTTGGCCAAAATCCAGTAGGAGAAATTGTTATTGAATTGGCTCCAAATACTCATTTAATTTACCAAGATAAAAATCATAATTATTGGTTTGGGAATGATACCGAAACTTACAAATATGATGGAAAAACACTTCTCCTTTTCACACAAAAGGATGGATTGATCAGTAATAGAATTATAGGAGTTCAAGAAGATAAACTTGGAAATATTTATTTCGACACACCCGAAGGTGTTAGCAAATTTGATGGACAGCAGTTTAAAACATTAATAGTAATTGAGGATCATTCTAAAAAGAACAGATGGAAATCAGAACCAGATGATTTATGGTTTAGAATAGGATGGGATAAAAAAGGACCGTATAAATTTGATGGTAAAAACTTATATCATTTAGAATTCCCCAAAAGTAAAATCGAAGATGATCATTATGAAAAATACCCCAATATTTCCTATAATCCTTATAGCATATACTCCATGTATAAAGACAGTAAAGGAAACTTATGGTTTGGTACTGCCGATTTAGGAATTTATCAATTTGACGGAAATCAAATAAGATGGATGCATGAAGAACATTTAGGAAGTATGCCAGGAGGAGGGGCTTTTGGAATTCGGTCAATCATTGAAGACAAGGACGGTTATTTTTGGATTTGTAACACAAACTATAAATACAAAATACTCCCCGATAGCAAAGAGGAGGAGGAGCAACTTAAGCCATTAAATTATAAAAGAGAAAAGACAGCAATTAATAAAAAGGAAGAAGTCCTATACTTCATGTCTATGCTTCTTGACGATCAAGGGAACTTATGGATGGTAAATAATGATGGAATATGGAAAAATAATGGGCAAGAATTAGTACAATTCTTTATCAAAGATGGTAAAAGCAATATTTCACCTTCTTCAATCTACAAAGACAATAAAGGTGATCTTTGGTTTGGAACTCAAAGTGATGGAATCTATAAATATAATGGGGTGATTTTTGAAAAAGCCGAATTTAGGAAGTAGAAAAAATATTCTTGCAATTGCCATGCTCAAATTGAGAACCTGTCCAAATTTCAACCTTCGGGCTGCAAAATCACACTTTAAGAACCTGCTTTCGCATTTTTATATTCCCATAGCTAAGGCTATGAAAAGACAAAAACGCTTCTTCAGAACCTTAAATTGAGCTTTTTCGCCATCGAAAACAAAACTTGGACAGGTTCTAAGAAGAATCAAAAACGAATAAAATTAATCAATATGTCTATCCTCAATTCACCATTCAATCTTATCTTATTACTCTTTTTCTTCCTGCCTGCCTGTAGTAGTAAAAGTCAATCCAATTTATCGGAAGACAACAGAACTAAATTAGAAGTAACTACCCAAATAGTTAATCCAGTTTTTGATCTCCTCCCCTCTCCTACAGAAAACCAAATCGCCGAATATATCCGACATATCTTTCAGGATAAAAATGGAAACTTTTGGTACGGAACCAATGGTTATGGGGCAGCACATTATGATGGAGACAGCATATCGTATTACTCTTTAGAACAAGGGTTTGGAGGTACACAAATAACGGGTATCTCAGAAGACCCAGAAAAAAACATATGGTTTGCTACCGACCAAGGTGTTGTAAAATATGATTGGTCCAATACAGCAAAAGGTGAAAAATTATTTACCAATTATTCGAATGAGGAGTTTCTAAATGGCGAACGCCTTTGGAGTATTTTTGCTGACAGCAAAGGCATTATTTGGGCAGGAACCAATGAAGGCGTTATTCGTTTTGATGGCAAAAAATGGAAACCATTTGAAATTCCATACTCGGAGGATTTTGATCATCAGTTTTTCAGCAACAGAACTAATTGGTCTATATCTGAAGATAAAAAAGGGAACATTTGGTTTGGCACAAATGGTAATGGAGCCTTTAAATATAATCCATCGGCTGAAGACTCCAAATCATTTACCCAATACACTAAAAAAGATGGATTAACAGATAACAGTGTTGATCATATCTTAGAAGATAGAAACGGAGATATTTGGTTCGGCACAAGGCATGGAGGTGTTAGTCGCTATAATGGGAAAAGCTTTATAAATTATACACAAAAAAATGATAGTATCGGCAACGATGAAGTTTGTGTCATTTATGAAGATAAGACAGGAAATATCTGGCTGAGTTCTGAAGGCTTTGGTGTCTATCTTTATGATGGGAAATCGTTTACAAATTTCGGTACAAAAGAAGGGCTGGGTGTCAAAGCTGTACAAACAATTTTTGAAGATCGAGAAGGTCGACTTTGGGTTGGTGGCGGAGGTGGCCTCTATCGTTTGAATTTAAATTATCCACCTATTGGAAAGGCAAGCTTTCTTAATGTTACGAAGAATGGACCTTGGGATTAGATCGACATCAAAAATCACTATTCGTTAACCCCGTAGGTAGCCTGTTTAAATAGACGTGGTTTCAGCTTGTTTTTTAAAGCCACTTTTTGAATAGTATTTTGCATTAAATATTTCCTAAAACCAAAGGCAAAGTCTAGATCGGCATTATACTTTTTAGTAAAAACCAAGTCAATATCCGTTAAAAATTATAAACTGTTTGAGCCGTCTTAATAGTTAAAATTAATTCAGAAACTAAAATAATCAATGATCTAAATCTAAAAACTGAACTTGAAGGCGAGTTTTTAGAATTTAGGATATTGATTTTATTTTTGCTTTAAAAAAAGTATACAGCCTTGAATTTTTTGGTTCTTTTTGTGTCAAGTCCTTTGATCCCGACATTTCGTCGGGAACAAAAAGAATCGACGAAAACATAACTAATTAAAAACCCAACAATTGGCATCATAATTAGATTTATTTTTGACTCTTAAGAAGCCTTCTTAGTTCGGAGTAGGTTAAACCTATGCCTAGCAAAGAATACGAAAACACGAAATCACCTTCTTAATCTACCCTTCCCAACTCCTTCAACAAGCCCCGAAAATAACCTTTCGTAATATGCGCTTTCTCTTTATACTCCTTTTGCTTCATCAATAAATTATGCAATTCAGGCAGATGATAAAAAGGAACACCAGGATAAAGATGATGCTCAATATGATACCCTACATAATGCGGAGCAATTAAGAATCTTTCCAATAAAGTAGGCTTTACAGTTCTTGAAGAAGACAAATCATCTTCGTAGCTCAGTTCTCCAAAATGCTCCGCTACACTTCGAATATATTGAAACATAAAAAAAGAAGTTAAATACGGAACGATCCAAAAAAGTAGGTAAAATTTCCATAAACTGAATACACTCAATAAAATAAATAAGGCAACATAAAATTCGATTTTTAAAAACTTATCCTCCGACTTAAGGCTTGTCTTTTTCTCCGCACCTTTATATCTTTTTATAAACCAAAGTGCATCCAACACGCCTTGAAAAAGTAATAAGTACGAACAAATAGTCAATAAAAATTCTGTCTTAGTTTTTGGAAATTGAAATTCTCGTTTTGTTAATTTAGCTACCCAATCAGGATCATGCTCTGTATTCAAATGTTGATGGTGCTTCAGGTGATTCGCTCGGTATTTTTCGATGGAAGTAAAAAGAGGATACATGATAAATACATTCGAAATCAGGTCGTTCCATTTTCGGTTTTTAAGAAATCTAAAATGAGTCGCATCATGCATTAAAATGGTTAAAGCATGCATTCGAGCACCAATGACAATTACCGCTACAGGATATAACCATACTATTGATAATTGTTTATACAAGTAGATCACAATTAGTATCAATAGCCAATTATAGATCATGGCTAAGGCATGTAGATATGGCTTGGTTTTAAATAGAGTTTTAAATGACGCTGTGTTTATTTTAGAAATTAGATTTTCTGATTTATTAGAATCCATAATAGAAAATTAACAGGAGTTTTATAATTTTTTCTTTTGATACTACAAAGCTAACTGAATACTACGCTGTGATTCAGCGCAGCAAAAAATTTAATAAACTATTCTCGTTTTATTTCTGGGCATGCTTCACATTCAATAGCTCTTTTTATTATTTGAAACCTCTGCTATCACCCCCTCCAACATTATCGAATCCATTCGAAACCAATATTCCAAGTCATTTGACATCCGCATGGTCCCTCCTTTTTTTCGATTGACCGCAATTGTGATATGAGGATGCTCATTTTTAGAAAATCCCCCTCCTGCTCCAATTAATACTGCAAAACATTTTTCTGACATTCCAAAATGTGCGGTTTCTAATTTGACTTTCTCACCAAGCAGATGTCGACTTTCTTTTTTTAATGGACCAAGGTTAATCGTCATGTGGTCTCCATAAAAGTCATCGTATTCGAAAGGAATATTTTCTATAATCTTTTTTATATGATTAAAAAGATGGAGGCGAGATTGTTCAGAAATTAAAACTGCGGCGTATTGAATATTTTCCATGAGCCTTTTTTTATGATTTATTCAACAATTAAAATCATTGCTGCGCTTTCTTCTAGCGTAATTTATTTTTATTTTTTTTGTTCATTTTTTACTACGCCGATTAACAGCGCACATCAGATATACTTTTGGATCATTATAAATATTCGTTAACCCTTAAAAATTCAAATCATGAAATTTTTAATTAAATCATCCACTCTTATTTTAATGGTCTTTTTAAGTACTTGCTTATTCGGACAAAACACAATTGTAAAAAACCCAGAAGGCACTCGGTACTATGCCATGGATTACATGAAAGTCAAACCAGGAATGCATAGCGACTATCTAGCACTCGAAAAAGCCTGGAAGAAAATCCATCAACATAATATTAAAGAAGGAAAATTAGTAAATTGGGCAATTGAATCTGTCCTCTACCCTAACGGTGCAAACGCAGATTACAATTATGTTACTAGAATGACTTTCGATAGTAAAAAACAACTATCAGCATACGTCGAAAAATTTCCTATGCCCGAGAATGTATCATCTATTCTTACTCCGGAAGAGATGAAACTTTTTAATAGGACATCAGAAATCAGAACCTTTGTAAAATCTGAAGTATGGTCAGCTATAGATCGAGTCCTAACTGAAAATATGGAAGAAGGAAAAATTGTAGCCTTCAATTATTTTGATTTTCCAGAAGGAAAAAGAAGAGCTGATCATACCAAAATTGAAACTGACATCTGGAAACCAATTCACACTGCTCGCATCAAAGAAGGAAAGATGAAAGGATGGGTGTTACTAGGAATGGTATTTCCTTTTGGTGCATCTATGCCTTACCATGACGCAACCGTAGATATCTATAAGTCAATGGAAGATTATATGAAAGACAGTCCTATGCCTTATTTTGAAAAGATTCATCCAGGGAAAGATGTAAATAAATTATTAAAAGAAACCTCAGATGCTTCCACAATGGTTAAAGGGGAAGTAAGAATGGCTCTTGATAGTACTAACAAAAAATAAAGTACACTGCATTCCATAGTTTTTCAAGCAGTAAGAGTCTGTACTAAGTGCTTCAAAAATCTATGACCTTATACATTTTAATTTTTCAACATTAAAAACAAATCATGTTTAATCAAACCCTATTTTTTCACTTTGAAAAAAATTTATTTTGGATCATTTCATTGATCGTTTTTCCTTTTCTTTTACAAGCACAAGAAAAGAAAGAAACTTACACCATGTTTGAAACGGTTTACATGGAAGTCGACAAGGATAAAATGGCAGAGTTCGAGGCTGGAATGAAAGAA
>CAKZTD010000351.1 GCA_937921595.1 uncultured Saprospiraceae bacterium | reverse complement strand
CGCATTTTTTCGAAAATTTTAAAAATAAAATACAATGAGTCTGGAATTATTTACCGTCAATAATTTGTGGTTATTGGTAGCCACCTGTTTAGTTTTTATGATGCATCTCGGATTTTCAATGCTGGAAGCTGGCTTTGTAAGAAAGAAAAATACCGTCAATATCCTTTTTAAAAATGCGATGATAATTGCTATTGGATTATTGACTTATTTTGTTTGCGGTTGGGGCTTAATGTATCCTGGAGATGCTTTTGCTGGAGGATTCTTTGGCTGGGCTGGCTTTGGTGCTTCAATGCCTGCAGATATTTCAGCAGCTTATGCCGCAGGAAATTACGAAGCTTATGCTGATGGAGGATATACACCCTGGACTGACTTTATCTTTCAAGCAATGTTCGCAGCAACTTGCGCGACTATCGTTTCCGGAGCAGTTGCAGAGCGAATCAAGCTTGGAGCTTTCCTTATTTTTGCAACCATATTTGTAGCGATTGCATATCCAATCACAGGTATGTGGCAATGGGGAGGAGGTTGGTTATCTGCAAATGGATTTCATGATTTTGCAGGTAGTACTTTAGTACATGCCGTTGGTGGATCAGCAGCTCTTGCAGCCGTGTTGATACTGGGGCCTCGTAAAGGAAAATATACTGAAAAAGGAATTAAACCAATTCCTGGGCATAGCATGCCATTAGCTGCTATGGGCGTCTTTTTGCTTTGGTTTGGATGGTATGGATTCAATGGCGGTTCCGTTTTATCAGCAGATGCTATGGGGGTTTCTTTCGTCTTTGTAACCACCTCATTGGCAGCAGCAGCCGGAGCAATATTGGCCTTTATCGTTTCCTATGCCATGTCAAAAACGCATGACCTTTCCATGGTATTGAATGGAATACTTGGAGGTTTGGTAGGGATCACTGCTGGAGCGGATGTTGTCAGCCCAATGGCAGCGATAGGAATCGGAGCAGTCGCAGGAGCGATCATCCCTTTATCTGTTGTTTTCTTTGACAAAATAAAAATTGATGATCCAGTTGGAGCGACTTCCGTTCACTTGGCTTGTGGAATATGGGGAACCCTTGCAGTTGGAATTTTTGCACCTGGTAAAAGCTTTCTTTGGCAGACCATCGGATGTTTTTCTGTAGTTGCTTTCACTTTTATTTTTTCCATTGTATTGATGTATGTTTTAAAAGTGACTATTGGCATTCGAGTTTCTGAAGAAGAGGAAATTAAAGGGCTAGATATTTCGGAACATGAGATGGAAGCTTATCAAGAGAAAGAAGCTAATCCCGTTTTTGGGTACGCAGTTGAGTAGGAAGGGATGAGGATGCAGTCTTTTGAGTGTTCTGCTACATCTCTACGAGATTCACCCTTCACTCCTCACCTTCTAAATAAAAAAGACCCTTGGAACAGTTTGGCGACCATCCAAGAGTCTAGGTGTTTTTTAAAAAACAAACCGGAATTGATTTGTATTTAAAAACGTAAAATTATGTAAAACTAAGTAAGTGGACAAATGAAATCTTGAATTTCTATTTTTTTAATTAATTCAAAATTTGAAAAAAGAAGAAAACGGTTCATTTATCTTGATTACTAATAGGAATAGAGTTTTTTATCTAAATTCTATATTTTTTTTAAATATTAGATCAATTCCTGTTTGATTAAATCATTTTTTAATCAATCTAATTATGAAAACAGGAATTACATTTTCAAAATTTATCGTTCTTTTTACTTTTACAATATTATCAGGAATTACATTAAAGGCTCAAGATTTTGCGGCTATTTTTAATCAAGAAGAGCCATTGGTTTTGACAACAAAAGAAGCAGAACCCGAAGAAGAAAAAGAAACTCCTTTTTCAATCTCGGGATTTGTAGATGCTTATTATCAGTATAGTTTTAATGAGCAAGTCTTTCCAACAAGTTTTACAGAAACGCATAATTCCTTTACGCTTGGTATGGCGAATGTAGTATTGGCAAAAGAAGGGAAGGTTGGTTTCGTTGCGGACATTGCAGTAGGGCCAAGAGCAGAAGTAGCGAATGGTTATACGGGGACGACACTTTCTGCAATCAAACAATTATTCATTACTTATTCTCCTAGTGATAAGGTAACTTTTACCTTAGGGAATTTTGGCACTCACGTTGGTTACGAGGTTATTGATGCACCTGCTAATGTAAATTATAGCACTTCCTATATGTTCTCCAATGGACCATTTTATCACACTGGGTTGAAAGCGAATGTAGCTGTTTCGGAAACGGTGGGCTTGATGCTTGGCGTTTTTAATGATACAGATGCTAAAATAGACGAAGTGTCTGGGAAGCATATTGGAGCACAAATTTCTTATGAAAAAGAGGCTTTGGCTTTGTATGTAAATTACATCGGAGGTCGAGATGATGAAGTGACTTTAGATTCTGTTACTTTCGATGTGATCGGACATCAGATTGACCTTACTGCCACTTTCCAAGCATCAGAAAAATTGGGTCTTGGTCTTAATGCAACGACTAAGTCTATTGTGAATTCTGAAAGTGAAAACACCAGTTGGTTTGGAGCAGCGCTTTACGCAAATTATGCGTTTAAGGAAAATTTTACCCTTGGACTAAGAGGAGAATATATCGGAGATGATGACGGAGAAATTCTCGGTGTTTCTGGAAATAATATCATAGATATAACACTGTCAGGAAATTTTAAAATTGGAGCTTTGACTTTGATTCCAGAATTTCGAATTGATAGGGCAGGAGAAGATGTTTTTATTGATTCAGATGGCAAGCCAACAGGAACTAGTGCTGCATTAATCTTCGCTGGAATATATGCTTTTTAATTAAAAGGAAAGAGGGAGAGGTGAGGAGAGAAGTTGGTTTAATTCAACTTTCACTCCTCAATTCTCACTTTTTTTACCAAAAATATCCGACCACAAAAGTAGTGATGATCAATAGTATAACGGACAAGTAACGATAGTTCATATACCAAGGCAAGTCTGCTAATTCTGCCGTTTCTTCTTTAATCAATGCTGGCGTCCAAATCATGCCTTTTAGTTTTTCTGCAGGAGGAGGAGCAGAAGCTAAACTTACTACAATATGTACGATCAAACACATAACAAATAAGACCGTAGTTCTCAATAAGAAATGCATTTGGAAGAACCAGTGATCCACTTCATTGACGATGCCAATAACCCATATTGCAGCCATGATCATTCCAAACATTAAGCTCACAAAACTACCCATGCTACTTGCTCGTTTCCAAAATAATCCAAGGATAAATACGGAAACAATCGGAGGAGCAATGTAGCCTAATACGTCTTGCAAATATTTGAAGAGATCTCCATATTTTCCAATTTGAGGTGCCCATAAAGAAGCAAGTATCACTAATACTAAAGTAGAAATTTGACCACTTCTTACCAATTGCTTACTGGTCATATTTGGGCGAAACTTATTTACAAAATCCATGGTGATCAAAGTCGATGCAGAATTAAAAGTAGCAGAAATACTACTCATCATAGCTGCTAGAAGACCAGCGACTACGAGACCTAGTAAACCAGTAGGTAATAAATCAAAAATCAAAGTCGGATAAGTTAAATCCGTACAATTTAAAAGATTAGTACAAATTCCATCTGGTACCTTTTCGGAAGTCGTAACTGCATAAGAAAAGGTCTCCGTTCTATAGAGTAAAAAAGCAATGGTACCTGGAATAACCATTATTAAAATAACTGGTAATTTTAAAAGACCAGCAAATAATGCACCCCAACGTCCGTGATTTATACTTTTAGAACTCAAAACTCTTTGTACCATAAACTGATTGTTCGCCCAAAAGTAAAATCCTAATAAAGGAACACCGGTCAATAATCCCCACCAAGGAACGATTGGTCCATCGCCGACAGATTTCCACCAAGGGCCACTTCCGTTTTCTCTAACAATACTTAAGGCTTCTGTTGCATTTTTGTCTGTGATTCCACTTGCTTTTAGTTCATCCAATTGGGCTAGCATACTTCCCCATCCTCCTACTTTACTCAATCCATAATAGGTCAAAACGATGGAGCCGAAAATAAGGACAATCGCTTGGATGACTTCTGTTTTTACAACAGAATTTAATCCACCAGGTATGGTATAAGCTGCGGCTGCTGAGGCTAAGATTAGGATAACTACCCAAGGTTCTAGATTGGGGAATATTAAGCCTAAAACTAAGGTTCCGACATATAAAGCAGCAGCAGTATCAATCAGGACATTTCCAACAACAGTGATAAAAGAAAAGTAATATCTGGATTTTACATCATATCGTTTTTCTAAAAACTCTGGCATCGTATAAACACCACTTTTTAGATAAAAGGGTAAAAAGAATATGGCAAAGAAAACCAAGACAATAACTGCATACCATTCATAATTATAAACGGTCATGTCCAAAAGATAAGCCGATCCGGCTAATCCTATCAATGTGGAACTCGAGATGTTTGCTGCGAATAGTGAAATTCCAACTACTGGCCAAGTTAGACTTCGGCCTCCGAGGAAATATTCTTCTGATGTGGCTCTTTTAGATTGAGAAATTCCATAAATAATAATACCAATGAAATAGACCGCAATGACAATGAAGTCAATTGTACTCAAATTAATATCCATAGTT
>CAKZTD010000350.1 GCA_937921595.1 uncultured Saprospiraceae bacterium | reverse complement strand
TATTGAAACCTTTATTGATGATGGAACGAATGGATGGTACCAACCAGCGGATGATGTCGTAACAAATGCCTGGTCTTTTAATACCTACAAATTAGAGAACTCACTGGATGCCACTTATCTTTTTGAAATTAAAGGTGAACCGATGGGGTCTTATGGTGATCCTGCATTTTTTCAGGGAAAAATATTAGTCAGAAACAATGCTGGGGAGGCCACTTTTTATGACATTCCTATGTCTAATGATTTGGAAGGATTCTTAATGCTTGATCTTACTGCTTCAGATAATGATATTTATTTTATTATTGCTTCAATGCCTGAAATATTTGAAGATACTAATGCTGAATTTCAGTTGTTTCCTTATGAAATGCAGATTGATATTTTTGACATGGTTGACGTTTCAGAACTTGAAAATTCAAACCCAAAAACAGAACTGGTACGTTATAATCTTCTAGGTCAAGAAATTGATGAAACCTTTGAAGGTGTTCAAATCATTTTATATAATGATGGAACTAGTGAAAAGATCTACCAGCCTAAAATTAGATAGGAGAGTAGGAAGAACTTAAGAAATAGATTAAGAACCTGCTTTATAAGAAATCATAGAAGCGGTAATCGTTTTTGTAGTTTTAAACAAATCAATTAATTAAAATGAAAAACAATTTAAGACTTATCTTATTCTTCTTTTTGATTAATGTAGGAGCAAATGTGAATGCCCAATATCAAGAAATCAACTCTTCTTTTTTAACGAGCGAGGACGACCCGAAAACATTTAAAAGAACCATTCAATTGGAACATCCTGAGTCAATAAAGATTGAAGAAATTCCTCAATGGTTAGAAACAAAACTAAATGCAAATGAACATACCGATTTTGTTTTAGAAAACTCTTTTATGGACAGAATTGGTTTTACACATCATAAATATTATCAGACTTATAAAGGATTTCGAGTTCAAGATGGTGTTTTTATAGTACATAGAAAACTAGATGAAATTATATCTGCAAATGGTGAATATTATGCAGCATTAGAATTGGAGCCAAAGGTGTTTCTTGATGCTCAGGAAGCAATAGCAATTGGGCAAGAAATCATCCAGGCCGAAACATGGGCATGGGATAGAAATGATTTTCCTGCCCCTGAACTTTGTATTGTATCTACGAAAGATGGGTTTCGTCTAGCTTATAAAACGGACATTTATGCTTATAAACCATTAGTGAGGCAATGGCTTTTTATTGATGCAGAAACAGGTGAGAAAATTGCAGAAAGAGATCAAATTTGTCACCTAACGGTGCCGGGAGAAGCTCATTGTTTTTACCATGGTGTCCAAACCATTATGGTGGACAGCATTGGGCCTTCGGAGTTTTTATTAAGAGATGATACAAGAGGAGATGGAATTATTACTCGGGATTTGAACGGCGAATCAGATTTTAATTTAGCCGTTGATTTTATCGATGATGACAATATTTGGGATACGACGACTGATTTTGACAATGCTGCTTTAGATGTACATTGGGCTACTGGTTTGATGTATGATTATATGTTGGAAGCTCATGATTGGGATTCGTATGATAATCAAGGAAGCGAAATTAATAATTATATCCACCATAGTAATAGTGGGAATGCAGCCTGGACCGGCGAGGGGTTAATTTTTGGAGATGGAAACGGAATCTTTTTTAATCCACTTACCGCAGCAGAAGTTGTTGGGCATGAATTCATGCATGCTTATTCTTCAACAGCAGTCAATTGGAACTTGGCTAACTTCGAAACCAGAACAATTAACGAAGCATATAGTGATATCTTTTCGGTAATTGTAGAATTTAATACGAGCCCTTCTACTGCAAATTATTTGCTTGGAGATATGGTGACGGTTAGTGGAATACCATTGCGAAATATGGAAGATCCAAATGCACTTGATCATCCGAATACTTATCAAGGACAAAATTGGAGCGCTTCGAATATAAACGCAAATTCAGATGTACTGAATCATTGCTTTTATTTGTTGACTCAAGGAGGAACAGGGACAAATGATAATGGTGATGATTACTTCGTAAATCCGATTGCTTTAGCTGATGCGGCAGATATTCTATTTCGAGCCTTGACGGTTTATATGACTCCAAATACCGATTTTCCGGACACTAGAGATTTTGGAATTCAAGCATGTCAAGATCTATTTGGGCCATGTAGCGAACAAGAAATTCAATTCACTAATGCTTGCTATGCGGTTGGAATTGGTGATGAATATTCAGGACCTCCATTGGCAGAGATTCAATTTTCAGGAGATACTCTTGTCAATGAGGATTTACAATTTTCTTCTAATGCATTCACTGCGATGAGCTGGGATTGGGGTTTTGGAGATGGTAGTAATTCAATGGAAGAAATGCCTGTTCATATTTATGAATCGATCGGGACATTTGAAGTGGTACTGTCTGCTTTTTATCCGGGAGGATGTGTGATGGTAGATACTTTGTATGTGACGATTGCGGATCTAACAGATTTAAAAGACATAGAACATACTCAGATTTTGATTTACCCTAATCCCGTATCGGATAAGATGTTTGTTGAATATTCAAAAGGGCAACAACTAAAAAGTATTCGAGTAATTAATACACTAGGCCAAGAATCTTATATTTCAAAAATTGAAAGAACAAATGAAGGAGTCTGTGAGTTAAATCTGGAAGAGATGCCCTCAGGTATTTATTTTTTGGAGTTAGAATTTGAAAATAGTTTTCCAGTTTTTGAGAAATTTTATTTAATAGTAAATTGAATTTGATAAAGTTAAAATAATTTTTATTTCAAGATTGTTTAGTTGTAGAAGATTGTATTTTTTTGGGACTACTTCCGAAATGATATTCCATCTTCTCATAAATTTTACA
>CAKZTD010000349.1 GCA_937921595.1 uncultured Saprospiraceae bacterium | reverse complement strand
ATTAAAAGCTTGCACCTCTTTGTTCATAATCTCCTCAGAAGTCTTTTTCAAAACAGACCACTCTTTGTCCAATTCTATTTTTCGATCCAGGACAGGTTGAATGACTTTTGGAATATCACTTTCTGTTTGATTGATGAGGAAAAGATAATTTGCAGAAAGTTTATTAGGAAAATTTTCAACATCATCGTAAGCTTTGGATTTCCGTTGAACCATTGCTTCATCCCAAGTTGTTATTTTTTTGACTAAGGCATTTCCTTCTGTTCGAATGGCTTTGTATTTATCCGTTTCCGGAAGGCTTTTTAAAATTCCTTTGATTTGTTTTTTATAATCATAAATCGTGTTAACTCGATGATGCATATCGTTAAAAGTTGCCGTCATCGTTTTCATTAATTCATCATATTCCTGATACATTTTAGCATCTGTTGGATAAGTAGGATTTGCTAATATTTCAAAAGAAGAAGTCGATTCTTGAGTTCCTTTTTTCAAAGTAATGGTATAAGACCCTGGGCTCACTTTATGTCCACTGTAACTTCCTTCGATGTATACATCAGGTATTCCTTTGCTCGTTGGATATCTCATATTCCAAACAAATCGATTCAAGCCTTTGCCATTTAACAATGATGGATTTCCAGAAGGACCGCCTGCCCACTCTTTAAAACTCTTATCTGTTTTTGAACTAAAAGAATTGACAATTTCATCTTTTGCATCTCTGATTACTAAAGTCACTTCCGTTTTATCATCCTCTGTTGGAAGGTCATAATAAACCACCACCCCATTTGCTGGGTTTACTCCTCGCAAAGAATTGGTACCCGTTACACTAGCCGCTGAACTATTGAGTTCACTATAACCATTCATCAACATCGCGTTTTCTGGTTTGAAAAGTTTTAGCGCATTACTTTTTCCTTCTGACTGACGGAGTAAATTTAAATCATCTAAAATCCAAATTGATCTTCCAGAAGTTCCAACGATTAGATTATCATGACGAATCATTAAATCTGTGATTGGACAAA
Organism: uncultured Saprospiraceae bacterium; assembly: GCA_937921595.1. Lineage (GTDB taxonomy): Bacteria > Bacteroidota > Bacteroidia > Chitinophagales > Saprospiraceae > JAHDHW01. The sequence continues at coordinate 16,917 of CAKZTD010000349.1, read as the reverse complement.
CGGGCATATTCAATTGAAGAGCAGTCCATTTCTTTCCACCATTCCAGGAAATATAAACGCCGGTTTCTGTCCCAGCGAATAATAAATCTTTGCGTTTGTTATCCTCCCGAACCACCCTAGTAAAAGCACCTTGTGGAATACCGTTAGTGATATTCGTCCAAGTCTTTCCATGATCTGTTGTTTTATATAAAGCTGGAGTATGGTCATTGAATTTATATCGAGTCGTTGCAATATAAATCGTGGAAGGATCATGCGGAGAAATATCAATCGCATTGACCAAACATTCTTTTAATCCTTTGGGAGTTACATTATTCCAAGTCGTTCCACCATCCTTCGTCATCTGCACCAAACCATCATCGGTAGCAGCCCAAATTTCTCCTTTGTTGTGAGGAGATTCAATTACATAACTGAGTGTTCCGTAATTTTCTGCACCCACAGCTTCATTGGTATAAGGGCCTCCTCCTTTGCCTTGTTTTTCAATTTCATTATTACTAAGATCTGGAGAAACTTTCTCCCAGGTTTTTCCTAAATCACGAGTCCGCAATAAATATTGAGCACCATGATAATAAGTATTTGGTTCATGTTGAGACCATATAATTGGTGCATTCCAATTGAAACGATATCGCATGTCTTTGGCATCTTCTCCTAAGTATTGAATCGGTGCTGCCATGATATTGGTTCCGGCTTTAGCTTCCATATCCAATACTTCAATCGTTCCCAAATAACTTCCACCCAAAACATATCTAGGATTATCAGGATCAAAAGCAAGAAATGCTGATTCGCCACCCGCCGATGAAGTCCAGTTTTGAGGTGTGATACCACCGCTTGCCAATGCTCTACTTTCTATGCGAAGAGAAGAGTTATCTTGTTGTCCACCATAAATTCGATAAGGAAAAGCATTGTCCACATTCAACCGATAAATTTGAGCGGTTGGCATATTATCTTGTCTTGACCAACTTTTTCCACGATTAAAACTGATCGCCGCTCCACCATCATTTGCGATGCAAAGGTTCTTTGGATTTTTTGGATTGATCCAAAGGTCATGATAATCTCCATGAGTTCCAGAAAGTCTTTCCCAAGTTTTTCCACCATCAGAAGAACGCAAATTGGGAGCACTTAAAACATAGACCATGTTTTCATTTTGAGGATCAGCAAACACTTCGGTGTAATACCAAGCTCTTTGGATTAGTCGGTGATCTTTACTGATTCTTGACCAATTCTTTCCAGCATCTTTAGAAACAAATAATCCACCTTGTTCTTTATCAGAATCACTTTCTATCAAAGCATAAACTTTATTTGGATTGCTCTGACAAATAGAGACGCCCATCTTTCCTAATTCCTTTGGTAAGCCTTCATGGACTTTATCCCAATGCTCTCCTCCGTCTACTGATTTATACAATCCACTTCCTGCACCACCACTAATTACTTTCCAAGGCAAACGACCATGTTCCCACATCGCAGCGTACATGATTCGAGGATTATTGCTATCCATTGTGATATCGGAACAGCCTGTGTTTTCATTGACATACAAAACGTTTTTCCAAGTCATTCCTCCATCCGTACTTTTATATAATCCTCGTTCTTTTGTTGGGCCATAAAGCGCTCCTTGTGCTGCGACATAAAGCGTATTTGGATCCTTAGGGTGAATGATAACATCAGCAATATGTTGAGTATTTTTGAGACCGATATGATTCCAAGTTTTTCCAGCATCAGTTGATTTATAAACACCATCGCCATGATGAGTCATGACGCCTCGAGGAGCATGTTCACCCATTCCACAATAGACTATATTCGGATCACTTTCAGCAACGGCAACGGCGCCTACTGATCCTGTTTTGAAAAATCCATCTGAGATATTCGTCCAGTATTGTCCGGCGTCTTCGGTTTTCCAAAGGCCTCCTCCGGTGGTTCCCATGTAATAGGTCAAAGGGTCATTGGATACACCACATGCGGTTACGGAACGTCCTCCTCTGAAAGGCCCGATATTTCGGTATTTCATGGGTTTAAAGAAGGTGTTAGGTTCTGAAGAATTAGTTTTGGAATTTTGAGCGAAAGTTCCGAAGTAAGAAAGGAAGCTTAAGGTGAGAATCAGTAGTTTTTTCATTGTGATGTTTTTTTAAAGTCCGAATTATGCAATGAAGTTACTTGTTATTTTTAAAATAAAAAAAGCCTACCTTTAAACACATCAACCAACAATATTTAATTTATGCTTAGCTTTTTCAAATCAGGAATAAAACCTATCGCACAAGCTTCCAAAGATTACCTAAATAAATCTTTTGGGATCAGCCCTGATTTTAAAAGATTCAATCAGCGAAATGATATTTTTAACAGAGCGATGTGGGATGATAGTGTTCATCCAAAAGCTTTTTTTAAAAGCTATGACATTACCAACTATAAACCTAAAAAATCTAAGGGTTTCGATCATTGGGATTATGCTTTTCGGAATGCAAGTTGGCATATGACGGATGTAGTTGGAGAAATGCATTTTGAAAAAGAAGGTACGGTGCAAGGATTTACTGATTATTATTCGGTACAAACACCTCCTTCTCCGATGCAAGTTCCAATTGATGATATAAATGATTGTACCAAAAGGATTAAGCATGCTGCAAAAATGTTTGGTGCTGGAATGGTTGGTATTTGCAAGGTAGATGAGCGATGGATTTATTCGCATAATTACAATCGAAAAACACAGGAGGCCAAGCCTTTTGATATTCCAAAAAATCTAAAATATGCGATCATGCTCATCATTCCTATGGATTATGAATTGAGCAAAACTTATCCAACGGCTTTGAGTGGTGCGTCTACGGGTTTGGGCTATGGTGTTGGTTTACATTGTGCCAATACGCTTGCGCAATTTATCACGAATCTCGGTTATCAGGCGATCGCTTCCTTGAATGATACTTCTCTCAGTATTCCGATGGCAATAGAAGCTGGACTTGGTGAATATGGCCGACATGGCTTATTGATCACTCCTGAGTTTGGTCCAAATATTCGCATTGCAAAAGTCTTTACGGATATTCCTTTGACGGTGGATCAACCGGTAGAGTTTGGTGTCAAACAGTTTTGTAATACTTGTCAAAAGTGTGCTGATGGCTGTCCGGTAAAAGCGATTCCAAAAGGGGAACCTCAGGCAGAACCGCCAAATTTTTCTAGTTCGAAAGGAATTAAGAAATGGACAGTGAATGCAGAAAAGTGTTTTAAGTTTTGGGTAGGAATGAATACGGATTGTGCGATTTGTATTCGCGTTTGTCCTTATAATAAGGATTTTTCAAAATGGTGGAATCGCATTGGTATCCGATTGGCGAATAGTCCGCTAAGAAAGTTGATGTTAAAATTGGATAATCTATTGAAGTTTAGTGATCGGGTGGCTGCGGCGAAATGGTGGGAGGATAAGACAAGAGATTAGTTATGTTTTTTTCTAACACTTTTTTCATTGAAAAAAAAGTGTCCAAAAATTCTAGACAAAATAAATGCTCTACACGAAGGCTGTCCCGCTCCCACCTATTTTGTCATTCCAAACCCGCTGTATCTGCTAAAATTTAAGTGTATTCCTTTTTATCCTTTACAAAATAAAATCATAACCAGCAAAATTTCTCAATTAAAAAAATCAGGGCCTGGAAAACTCCAAACCCTGATTATCACAAAAATTTAAATCAATTATTCTTTTAAGTGCTTAGACAATTTTCTGGTAAAGCTTACATTCTAATGTCTTTCTTTATATTCTTTTTCAGAATAAGCGAATGAATAAATATCTGGGGAGCTAAAAACCTAAGCTTATTTTTTACACCTAGTAGAGTATTCACTCATTTATAAATTCACTCATTCGCTCATTCCTAATTTCTCTATCTATTCGACATTTTAATAAACTTCTTTGTCGCTTTATAATCATCCTCTCCTTCAACTTTTAAATAAAACATACCCGGTTGAAGATTACTAATATCGAGTTGAATTATTTTTTGAGCAGCCCTTTGATCTTGATCGATAATACGGCCATTTAGATTCATCACTTGGATATTTAAATTTCCATTTGGAATCTTGTCCCCAAGATCGATGCTTAATACGTTGATCGCTGGATTTGGAAATACTTCCAATTCAATCACTGCATCCGGATTTTGAAAACACCATTGAATGATTTCTATATCTCTGCAAATCTCTTGTTCACAAATCACACCGGTATCATCCATTCTTAAAACAATCATACAAATTCTATAGATACCAGGTCCAGGATAAGTTATTTCAAAACTTTCATTTCCAACAGTACTTCCTAAGGATACGCCATCCAAATTCCAATGTACTTCATCACAAGGTTTTAAAGCAACCGGAGTCAAAATTCCATCAGGACAATTGAATACATCGGTAAAACTGGCATTAATATCTTGTTCTAAATCATCACAAAGGCAAGCTGTTTGTTCACAAGGAGGAAAGTCTAATTGAAATTGATTTTCCCAACAAACGCCAGCTGAGCTACCAGTATATGCGGAGAAATTAAAGACTCCTCCACAAGTCCCATTGGAATATAAAATGAGATCTTCAGATGCTGTACCTACTACGTTAATAGTCGATGGCACAAGTGTACCACAAGGTGTATTCAAAGTAATTAATCCAAAGCCTGTCGCTTCGATGTGTAAGATATATTCTGCCTGACCATCACCATCTAAATCTTCTGTACATTCCAAATCATAATCTATTATCTGAGCACATTCTACATCATTCCCACATTCCGGAATCACAACAGAGAAGGTATCTACGATACAACACCAGTTTAAAGTATCTCCGTCAAAGTTTTTAAGAATGGTTTTGTAAAGCACTTCTGTTCCAGGAGTCAAAGGTCCAGGGATATCTACACATACAGATGCTGAGCCTAGTGGCGGAATAGTTACATTGATACTATTCGGTGTAAATTGATTGGCAACTGGTGAGTATACATCAAAGAAAACTTGAGTAGCCGTATGTGTTGCATCATTATTATCAATGGTCATACAGTAATGGTAATCTCCATTTGGCAAACAATAAATCGTATCATTGGTTACGTTCAAACAAGTTTCACAATCGAAAGTCAACACTTCGCTACATACGATAGAATCTTGTCCAGCAGCATCAGTAATCACCCAATCAAATCTAATGGTTTGAGGCATTTGACTAACTTGATTGATATCCGTCAAACAAAAATTTAAAACTCCGGCATCAGTTCCATCTCCAATATAAGTTGTCGAAGGTGTCCAGGTTAAAATATTTCCTCCAGTTGCTGCTGCAGTCCATCCGCTGTCTCCATAAGGATTATCGAAACTCACTCCTGGCGTTAAAATCGTAGAAACAATTTTTGAAAAATAAGTATCATCAAAATTATTGATTACATCTATTTCAAAACAACATCCTCCATCTCCTCCTGCTGGAGTAGATTGTACTAAGTCATGAACTACAAGTCCTACAGAATCACAAGGATTACAAGCCGGCAATTCTACACAATGTTCATAGTGACAACAAGCTAAGTTTTCACTAAACATGATGATGTCAAAACAATAAGTATTCAAACTAGACAATGGAATGTTAATGGTCAATGGACCATAAGTTCCTCCGGGAGCAATATTAACTGTTGGATCGTAAACACCATTTACAATAATTCCATCTACGGTTTCTCCAGTGTTATTCTGAACGGTAAAAGTATATTCATATCCACTTGCATCACAATCAATAGTATCTTCGATAATTCCAGCACAGTCGTCTGATTCTAATTGCATACAGAAGTCATCCAATCCAACATAAATTGCTCCTGAAATTGAATCGCTACTTGGCGTAATCAAAATATGAGTCATTCCGCCTAATGGGAAAGCTGGAACACTAGAATCAAAAGTCATAGTCTGTGTCGTTTTGTTTCGATCACAATCTCCACCTACCGGAACCGTTCCTAACAACACCGTATTCGCTGCTCCAAAAAGGTCTTCGTTTGAAGGTGTGTGCGAAGAAGTTGGAGTCGCTGAATAAGCTGCTGTTGGATTATAAATTCCATAAACACCAACCTCGGCTGTTCCCCAACCGTAAAGGCAAGCAATGTCAAAAGTGAAGGAGTAAACACCTGACGCATTAGAAATTGGTGTGTTTAATTCGTTATATAAACCTTCTCGGTAAGTTGTACTAGCTGATGGATTATTAGAGATCCAAAGTCCTGCATAATTTCCTGAGGCAGGTAATGGTGGAGGGAAAGGACCTGCGTTAAAAGCATAAAAATCTGCTAAACTTCCTGATGCCCAAATGCTACTAAATCCTGTGGCATTATTGATATCCTGATCAGAGCCAGTTGGTGTTCCAATTTCGAGATCTCCATTGGTAAAAAGGTTTCCTGGGCAAAAGTCTTGAGCTGAAGCAAGGAAAACAGAGGAGATGGCGATGATTAAAAGTATTATTTTTTTCATGATAAGAAATTTAATAAGCGTTTTGAATAAATGGTTTTAAAAAAGGGGATTTCATTGTGTACAACCACTTATCGTAAAGCTTTTAAGTTTCTTACCCTTGAAATTGATTTTTTTGAAAAATTATTTTGAAGAGGGGATTTATAAATTGTTTAAACACACCGAATAGAATAATAAACAGAATGTGTTAAAAAGCAAAAAACATCTAAAAACGCTTTTATACACAGCCTAAAAAGACTTTTTAGAAAGGAATTTCATACGTAACAGATCAAAATCTATCTACTTTGAAAATAAGTAAGCAACTACTAGATTATTTTTCTTTTTTCGAGAGTGATTCTCTTAGATCTGCAACATTGGGATTAGTCACTCCATGAGCCGTTAGCAAATCAATGTCCTCTAAAAGTAAATCTCCGAAAACATAAGAGGTGTCAAAATCAATTCCGTGAGTCTGTTCATAAGTCATTTTGAAATAATTACCAGGAGGTTCACTAGTATAAAGTTTACCATCTTTCATTGCTAATAATTCTGCTTTTGCGGATTCATAATTTCCTTGATAAAAAGAAGATAAAGCCATCCGGGATTTTAATAAGGTAGTCGTTTTTGGAAGGCCATTATACTTCAGTCCTTGTTCTGCTATATTGTAGGCTTCTTCTGCATTATTTTCTAACATCATTGAAAGGCAAAGATCAGCGTAGCTAAATATAATTATGTTCTGAAAATTAGTTGGAGGTGGATTCTTGGAGGGCCAATTGTCAAACATGTAAGTTAAATAATCAGTGCATTTTCCATGATAGTATGTTTTTTCAGAAGGCAGTGTTGAAAAATGGCCTTTCGAATTATAGGCCTTGGCAACCTCTAATTCACTTCCCAATTTCCCATTGAGACGAACACGACCGGGGATATTATACCCTTGAGCTTCAGTTAAATAATCTTTAGCTCTATGGATATTTAAATAAGGCGATCCGGATGCATTATGCATCGCTATAATAGGCTTTTTACGCTGGCTATTAGGTGGTGTATCAATGAGTCCAAACTCATATTTTTGTTCTTCGTTTAAAGTCATTAGTCGGTCTGAATTCATAAAAGTATTCCAGGTCATCCATTTTTGTAAACGCCCATCAATATCAGCCGACCATATATAATTTCCACTTGGATCATAATCTATATCCATCACCAGGTTCTTATGTGTAGCATTAGTTTGCAATTCATTACCTTCTAAATCCCAAATCTTTATTGTTTTATCTCTTGCTGAAGATATTACATATTGATCATCTGGAGAAAAGGAAATATCATCAATTAAATTTGAATGCCCAGTGAACACCATCAAACTATCCCCGTCTATAGACCATAATCTTCCTGTTTTATCTTTACTCCCTGTTAGGACATATTTTCCATCTGAAGAAACATCGATACAATACAGATCTTTCTCATGGCCAATAAATTCACGAATCATCGTTCCATCCATATTCCATAATCTAGCAGTACCGTCTCTACTTGCTGTCAAAATAGATTGTTGATCGGGTGTGAATATCGCTGCTTTTACATCACTTGTATGACCTTTAAAAGTTTGCAAAATATTACCCTCTAAGTCTATCAATTTTGCTTCTCTAGATTTTCCTCCTACTAACATTTTTTGACCATCAGCTGAAAAAGTCACACACTCTATATGAGTTCGTTCAAATGGAGTTATCGCTAATTTCTGTTCTCCAGTTGAAGTCCACAAAAAGAATCGACCTTGACGATCACCGGTCGCACAAAGTGTTCCATCCGGAGATACAGCGATGGCATCCATTCTATTCCTATGTCCTGAAAACTTAGTCAATACCTTACCTTCCAAATCCAAGACATAAGCAAAAGTATCCATCCCTCCAACGAGTACTTTTTCTTGATCTGGAAATAGAGCAAAAGACAAAACCCCCATTGGAGCTTTTATATTTTTTGTAATCAAACCATTTAGTGGCCAAATACTAATTTTGTAATCTCTCCCACCACTCACCATATAGGAACCGTCATTGGAAATTCCTAAAGCCAAGATTTCATCTGAGTGATTTTTAAAAGTTCGAATTTCATTTCCAGCAAAATCTACTTCTCTTATAACATGATCTGATTGAGCTGTAAAAATAGAGTTGCTGTTTTTAGAAACAATAATATCATTTGGCTTTAGGCCTTCAAACTCAACTTCGTTTCCTTTTTCTCCATCTAGTTTCCAAAAATGCATCTTCCCATTAAAATCACTCGTACAAAACTGAGATCCATCTTTTGTAAAACTCACAGATTCGATACCATAATCAAAAGCATCAAGTGTATGAAGTAATTTCTGTTCTTTCAAGTTCCAGATCATTACTTTTTTATCCCAACCAGCACTAATTAATAATTGACCATCTGGAGAAATAGCCAGATCATTGATAACATCTGAGTGGCCTACAAAATCGAAAGTCAATTCTCCATTTAGGTTCCACATTTTCAATTTGCCATCCCAATCGCCGGTAAGAATAGAATTTCCATCAGGTGTAAATTTAAGGCATTGCACATCAGTAATATGCGTTCCTATCTCTCTGACCAATTGGCCTTGAGCATCCCAAAGTTTTACACTATTGTCAACACTTCCAGTTAAGATATATTTTCCATCAGGAGACACCGTTACGGAATGAATGGCTTCTTTATGAGCTAAAACATTAAAGACCAGCTCTCCAGATATAGTCCATTTCCTCAAACTACCATCATAAGCTGTGGCTACAAAATATGTATTATCAGGAAAGAAGGCGATACTAGAAACATAATCTCCAATCCATAATTCCTTGCTACAAAAATGAGGTGGATTAGCATTAATTAAATCTCTCATCAGATGCTTAGAATTTATATTTTCAGAATCTTTAAGAAGAGAGGCTTCTGCAAATCTCAAAGCTACCGTAGGGTTACTTTTTGCGACCTGGTAACCTTTGCCGCGAAGCTTCCCTGCATCTGCCGTTTTCTTGATTTGGGAGGATTGATTATAGGCAATCGCCCCCATCAATAAGCTTAGAAAAAACAATGAGAACCCTATGATTGCATAAACTATTGCTCTCCTCCGTTTCTGTCTTTCAACAGCTAATTTTGCTTGTTCTTCTACAAGTAGTTTTGCTGCTTTTTCTTTGTCTGCTATTTCTTTTCGCTTTTTATAAGAGGCAATAATAGGAGGAACAAGTGTGTCGTGGCTAATTTCGTAACTCTTTCCAAGGTGTGTATTTTCGACTCGGATCAAGCGGCTTTCTAATAATTTTTCTAATAATTTTTGATCAATTCCATAACGTTCTTTCTCTACGCCTTCTGTAATTCCTACTCTCCGTCCAGAAACAATTAATCCTTCTTCTAAAAACCTACGAGCAGCATTCTGTTCCGTTTCATTCAACTGCTTTAGTTCATTCTCATAATAATTATTAAGAATAGACTTTAAACCATCCAGACCTCCAAAATGATGATCTTGAACTTCAATAGATATGTTAGCTATATTATCCATGAATTTCTTTTATTTTCTTTTCGATATTTTGACAAATTAACTGAAGTTGAAAAGACTCAATTTCGTCATCTTTATTTCCTAAATAATTGAGTATCTTTTCTAAGGTCTTTTCTGAATAAGTAAAGGGTGGAGTATCAAATTGAGAATTACTCAACAGAGCAGGAGCGATGATTGCTTCTCTCGCTTGTTTGTATTGCATAGGTTTTAAATGAAATCGATCATGCAAGATAATAGGTATATCATCAGACAACTCATCAAGCCGATGTATTCTGTCGGATCGGATTGCAAATACAATTTTGACCTCAAAAGGATTATACCACTCTTTTTGTTCTGCTGTTCTCTGTCCGCGTGGAATTTTCCGAAACTCTTCCTGAACATCTAGTGGCAATCTATCGCTTACCAAATTTGCAATTTCTAGTTTTAGTTCTTCCTGATCTTTTAGATCATGATCAAAAAACTCTTCGAATTGATCAAAGATTAGAATAGGTGTAAAACTAGTTTCATTTTTTTTAAACTTACAAGCTCTCATACACTCCCAAAGCGATGCCTCCTCAACCGTTTTTAAATGAACATCGAAATACTGTTTATCTATAAAGGAAGAGACCGCTTGCTTTACCGCATTTACAGGAGTAGTAGTAGGATCTTGCAATCTTATTTTTATAGCTTGAAATTCTTTTTTCCCTAATAAAGGTATCAAACCAGCATTGATCAAAGAGCTTTTTCCAATTCCTGATTTTGCAAAAACGACTACCAATGGCTTAGATTTCACTAAGGAAAACAATTTCCGCAACTCATCCTTTCTACCAAAGAACAATTTTTTATCCTCGATCTCAAAAGCTCTGATACCTGGATAGCGATATTTTATTTTATTTGATTTCAAAAGGCTCGTTTTTTAAGCTCTTCAACAATTTGAAGATAAGCTTCATCTTCGTTATTTAAATTATTCCCTGTTAATGGCAAACCATCCATAAGCGGAATCATATCATTTAATATTGAAATTGAATTCCAATCACATGCCCTGCCGATCACAGGAATTACTTTAGCCGTTTTATTTTTATACTTTTCTAGAGCCATCTCGAATTCAATCTTTTGCAAATCATCATCAGCTAAAAAGTCTGCACTTAGCAGTAATAAAATTACATGTGCTTCATTTATTTTTTCATTGACATAAATTGAAATTTGTTCTCCAGGACTAATTCTACCTCGATGATTAATCCTTATTTGGTTCTTACTCTCCAGAGGCCGCAAAGTGATCTCCAAACGATTACAGATTTCATCATCTTTCTCATTGTAAACAATAAAAACATTTTTCATTGAAACTGATGCCACTGACTTTGACAAATCTTTTTCTTTTTCTATCGCCAATTTTTCTATTAGTTCGTCCACCAATTCTTCTACATATTGATCAACAAAATGAAACTGAAAATGATCTTTAAAAAATGATTTCGTAATATTTCTAAGAGAATAATTTGAAGACTTTGGTGCAAGTGTAGTATTCCCTTCTTTGATATTCAGGCTTTCTAGAAGTAATCGAAATTGCCAATGCTCTAAATCAAAACCAATAAAAAGATATGATTTAGAACCATCAAATTGTTCTAGTATTTCTTCAGGAATACCTGGATTCCCTTGAACTACATTTCTAACAAATTCCAATTGATTTTGCTCTGAGAGCACCATCGATTCAGAATGATGATAAGTTCCCAAAAGGTTATACACCAAAGGCGATTTTGCATTTATCAACTCAGGATAAATTGGGTCTTTTACTTTTCTTTTAAAATTATAATGATTTGATTTACAATTTTTACCTTCTCGGATAAAGGCACGCTCCATATAATCATCCATTGTGGTGTTGATAACCAAATGAAAAGGGAATTGACTTAACTTCTCGTAAATAGGAGGAATTACTTTGGTATTCGCTTTGTAAAAATCACGTGCATCATCTTCGAGATCAATACGTAAAGCATCGGGAATGTTCAAAAATCGTTGTGCAATATAGGAGAGATTTCTTGATGCCTCTTTTTCAAATTCCATTCCGGAGTCTTCGATTTCTCCACATAGTGATTCTGAAAAAACTTCTATTAAGGGCTCCCAAACATCGGTTGTTTTGAGTCCTTGTATTTTAGGCCCTAACATGAGGACACATCTTTGCTCTTTTATATCTCTGATTAATCTTTTCCATTGACGATCAGAAAGAAGAGTCTTATGACTGGATATTTGCTCTGGCATTTCTCTTGGGGTTATTAAAGAATGCCCTTCTTAATTCAATACACTAAAAAATATTCTATTTTAATATAGTATCTCTTTGTTTTCTAACAGTATCGTTACCAAATATAAAGATTATTAGTCATTTAAAAGAATCAAAATATATTATATACCAACAAAAACCATCCATAGGGTAAAATTAAATATTGAAGTATTCACTCCACCTCCATCCAAACCATCAAATGATCTGAAGCTTTTTTGTCTCTGACTTTATAATAGAGTGGCTCTCCGGGAGCTGGCCAAAAGACACCAGAATTTTTAACTTTAAAATCCTTAGACGGTAAAACGTAATCGATTCGTTTTCCAAAAAAAGAAGTATCATAAGCCGGATCGCCTTTATCATCTTTAGAACGATTGTGTGCTTTGCCTCCATTACTTTTAGGAATGTAATTTCCAGAAATAGGATCTTGATTGATTGCTGAATGATCTAATAATTGGTAGATCGCTCCAGGGTAAGAATCACCATCGATGGGATCAGCATTGAGGTCTCCCATAATTACGAATGATGCTCCAGCTTCTAATCCGCCTTTTCTTCCATTGTCATCAACTAGATAATCCGCATTAGAAATATAATCTTTTAGCAAACGAATTTCATCATAATTCCGTAAACCGTTTCGGTCTTCAGGACCGTCAAAAACGGGAGGTGTTGGATGTGCTAAAATTACATGAACCGTTTTCTTTTTAGAAATTTTAATTGGGATGTCCACATGATTTTTTGAAGACAATCGAAAAGATTCCCATTCTTCTTTTTCATAATAAGCTGTTCCATCTGGATTCATTGGTTGCTTCGCATTAGGCATATCTTTCCAAAGTAATTTTTGAAAAGAGCGAATATTTTCTTTGTCAATTGGATATTTTGATAGCAATGCAAAAGCATATTGACCAGGGTAAACACCAAATCCAAATCCATCTGCAGGAAGTGCTACTTTTCCATCATTATTGTAATCATGACCACTGAGCACTCCAGTGTTTGAAGGAACAGAGTACTGATAAGGGTAAGCAATCTCTGCTTGTTCAATGTTAATATTTGTAAGATAGTTTTTCTGAAAATCGGCGAGTAAATTTCCATCGTTTTCATCAAACTCCATCAAAGCTAAAACATCTGGTCTAACTTCTCTGATGACTGTTGCAATGTTTAGCATTTGGGTATCTTTCCCAGTCGATAGATCTATTGCCAGAACGCCTTCTTCTCCTCGATACAAAGCGACGTTATAGGAGGCAAATCGGATGGATGTTTTGGAGGATTTTTTTGCTTCGGGTAATGGCGAACAGGCAATTAGGGTAAGTAGAAACAAGTAGAGGGAGTTTTTCATTGATGGATTGTATCTTTTTATAAATGAATTCAAATTTTTATTATTTAACCTTGGCATTTACAAACTTGCCATTATATTTAGCTTTCATTTGCAGTCTCTTACGTCGACTTTAAACTTACAAGAGCAAGGAGATTAACAATTTTAGATTCAGATGCAGCCACGAGAAAGAACCTCCTCAAAATCGCTATTTATCAATCCTTCCTCATAAATCCGTTCTTTAAGGCTAAATTGTTTTAAACTTTTATTAAAAATAGCACTAATCCCCCTATTGGAATAAGTATTGCCGTTAAAAAACTATAATTTTATTGCTACAGAACTATAATCAATGATATACAAAACTATACTTTTCAGCTTATTCTCTATTCTATCTATTTCTGCTTTTGCTCAGCATGAGGGAGACATCTGGTATTTCGGTAAAAACTTAGGCTTGGATTTTAGCTACGGAGATCCTGTTTTACTAAAAGATGGAGCCATGAATACGGATGAAGGTTGTGCCAGCATTTCTGATCATAAGGGCAACTTACTTTTTTATACCGATGGTGTACAAGTTTGGAACAAGAACCATACAGTCATGCCAAATGGAAGCGGTTTAGCTGGTCATATCTCTGCGAGTCAATCTGCCGTCATTGTTCCAAAACCAAGGAGCCGATCAACCTATTATATTTTCACTATTGATCAAACAGGGAGTGGAATGAAGGGGGGATTAAAATATACAGAAATAAATATGATTGCGGATGGCGGATTAGGAGATGTAAAATTTAAAAATAAAGAACTCTTTCCAAATACTTGCGAAAAAATAACTTCAGTTGTCAATCAAAATCAAAAAGACTTTTGGGTGATTGCTCATGAATGGAATTCCAATCGTTTCGTCTGTTTCAACATTACGGAGAAGGGTGTTGAACCTGCACCTTATATTTCAGAAGCGGGTACAAAAATTACAGGACCGACTCAAAACGGAGCAGGTTATTTAAAGGCATCTCCCAAAGGGGATCTTTTGGCTTGTACTATTTATTCAGATAATAGAGTGGAACTTTTCGAGTTTGACAACTCTACTGCAGAAGTCAAAAAGAAATTAAAATTTCCAGCAAAAACACCAGGAGCTTATGGTGTTGAATTTTCTCCAAACGGAGAGCGTCTTTATCTTGGATCTTTTGAAACTGGTGTCATTGAGCAGTATAATTTAAAAGTCAAAAACAACAAAGAAATATTAAACTCGCGACATGAAATAAATAAGCCAACAAAATTTAAACTTGGTGCTATTCAAGTCGGACCTAATGGTCGAATCTATACGACGAGTATGTCTGCTCCTTATATCGGCTGCATTTTAAATCCAAATGCACTGGGAACTCGAACCCGTTACAAACAAAGAGGAATTCAGATTGGCAAAGGTAATGGTCGCTTAGGATTACCTAGTTTTATTCAAACTTATTTTTCTGTACCGTCCACTAAAAGACGAGTACTCAAACCTCGTCCTGGATCAGAACCAGTCGTAGTAGCAGAGCCTAAAATTGAAGAAAAAGTTATTGTAGAAACACCTCCACCACCGCCTCCTGCCCCACTCTTTTTGACCATCTTAGTTAAAGAAAAGATTTTGCAAAATCCTGAAGACCCCAATAGTGAAGTGCTCGGTTTAAAAGCGTTAGACCAAGTGGTTTTAAATATGGATACGGGTAATAAAAACATCAAATATGATTTAGAGGCTGATGGTAAAAAGAAGCTTCGTTTGAAATTAGAATCAACTTACCAGTTTCTTGCTGTTCGCTCAGGATACCTCAGCAATAATGCGACTTTCATCCCAGAGGCAGGACTTGAAAACCAAACGGTAGAAATCGTTTTAGAAAAAGTTTTTAAAGAAAAAGAAATCGTTCTTGATAATATTTATTACGATTATGCAAAAGCAAATTTAAGATCTGAAGCTTTTCCGGAATTGGATAAACTACTAACAGTTTTAAAAAACAATGAAACAATTCGAATCCAAATCTCTTCGCATACCGATTGTCGAGGTGAGGAAGATTATAATGAAAAATTATCTCAGGATCGTGCCCAGTCTGTAGTTGATCATTTGGTGAATAATGGTATTGCCTCTAGTCGTCTTGTTGCGAAAGGGTATGGAGAACAGATGCCAGCAAATGATTGTGATTGTCGTAAGTGTAGTGAAGATGAACATCAGAGAAATCGACGGACGACTTTTAAGATCTTGTAATGTTTCAGTGTTGCTATCAATTTAAAAATGAGTGAATATCCTCCTTAATCTAAAAAAGAAAAAACTTAAGACTTAAAACTTTCTCAATATTTTTCATTCACACAATCAACTTACCTATCCAAACGAATTCTAAAAGTCCCAGCTAAATACGCTTAACAATTCCTTCTGTTTCTTCGTATCTTTAAATAAACCTTATTATTTAAAAGAACGAAAAAACTAAAGTTATGAAAAACACCTGTACCTTAAAAAAGCTATTATCCTTTTCACTCCTACTATTCTTCACAGGATTTTCCATTGCTCAAAAAATCATTCCCAATACGATCCAAGTCAATCAAAACCCAACAGAGGTAAATGCTTTACTGCTAACTGATTGTAATGCTGCTCAAGCACTAATAGATTTAGAAGTAAATAATGTCAGAGCTCGTCAAACAACTGGAGGCGATTTTTGGTGGGATGGAAATAATGGAACATACGAGGTCCCAAAATCAACTGGAGGTACTCCTCCGGTAAATGCCATTTTTGCTGGTGGATTATGGATGGGAGGAATTGATCCCGGAGGAAGTTTAAAATTTGCTGGTCAAACTTATGGAAGAGCTAGTGGATCATCTGATTATTGGCCAGGACCATTAGATGAAATCGGAACCATTTCGCAAGACCAATGTACCAACTTTGATCGATTCTGGCAAACAACTTCGGGTAGTATAAATGCACATAAAAATGATTGGAACGATAACGGAACAATTGACGGCCCAGTACCTAATAATATTCTAGCATGGCCGGGACAAGGCAATCCTAATTTTTTTGATGAGAATGGTTTTGATTTACCTTTTGCTACTTCAGGTTTTGCTCCTTTCTTTGATAGAAATGCAAATGGAATTTATGAACCAATGTTAGGAGATTACCCAGACATTCACGAGGCAGACCAAGGAATCTGGTGGGTTTTCAATGATTCAGGAAATATCCATACTGAAACCCAAGGTGATCAAATCCGAATGGAAATTCAAGCATTAGCTTATTCCTATGCTAGTTCAGATGACCATATCAATAATGCTACTTTTTATGACTTAAAATTAATCAACAAAGGAATAGAATCCGTTGATAGTTTCTATGTTGGAATGTGGATCGATTTTGATCTGGGTTGTCATCTCGATGATCTTATTGGATGTGATCCGAGTCAAAACTTAGCTTATGTTTATGATGACGATGGTATCGATGGTGATGGAGCAGGATGCCAAG
>CAKZTD010000348.1 GCA_937921595.1 uncultured Saprospiraceae bacterium | reverse complement strand
GTTGAAACAGATTTTTTAGCACAAGGATTGGTAGATTGTTCTTTGATGTCGGTCCAACATGGTTCTGGTCGGATGAGGGTTTGTAGAGAGAATGTTTTTGAAATTGAATATTGTAACCTAGGAACAATTGCTGAGGATGATGCCTATATCGAACTGGTCATTGATCCAGCATTGGAAATTTTGAGCGCTACACTTGCGTATACAGAGGTAGATGATATTTATACTTTTGAAATTCCTGACCCAATTGGTATTAATGAGTGCGGAACTTTTGAAGTGACAATGTTCTTAAATTGTGATACCGAAATTGGAACAGCGATTTGTACAGATGTCCATATTTTTCCAGATAGCCTTTGTCTCTTAGATAGTCTTTGGTCAGGCGCATCTGTTTCTTTAACTGCAGAATGTGATGACGCTGAAGTGTTGTTTAAATTAGAGAATGTTGGAAGTGCAACGACGAGTGTTCTTGATTTTATTATCATTGAAGATCAGGTCGTATTGAATACTGGAACAACCATTTTAGAGCCGGGCGAAGAAGAGATAATTCCTGTTCAAGCAAATAATGCAACGATAACCATGTTTGCAGATCAAGAGCCTAATCATCCTGGCCTTTCAATGCCAATGGCAAGTGTTGAAAATTGTGATGATATGGGGAGTCTGGGATATGTTACGATGTTTCCACCAGATGATGCAGATTATGCGATTGATATAGAGTGTAAAGAAGCGGTTAATTCTTTTGATCCTAATAAAAAAGATGCCTATCCAAAAGGTATTGGTGATGATCATCTTCTTGCTGCAAATACAGATATAGAGTATGTTATTTATTTTCAAAATACAGGAAATGACGTCGCCTATAATGTGCGATTAGCAGATACGTTATCACCTCATTTAAATCCACTAAGTATTCGTCCGAATTCATCTTCGCATGATTATGATTGGTCGCTTAGTGGGGAGGGTGTATTGCAATTCTTTTTCAATGATATAAATTTACCAGACAGCATGAGTAATCCGGATGGAAGTCAGGGCTGGGTGAAGTACCGTATTTCTCAAAAAGAAGATGTAGAAATTGGTACCTTGATTGAGAATCGAGCAGGAATATATTTTGATTTAAATCCTCCGATTATTACCAATACTGTTTTTCATAATATTGGAGAAGATTACATTGTTACAAGTATAGAAACGATTGATGTTTTACCGGATTATAAAGTCGATGTTTTTCCAAATCCATTCAAAACAGAAGCGACACTTCGAGTTCAGCATGAATCATTTCATGAAGGTATTTTGAAAGTGGTAAATGTAAATGGACAGATTGTTTATGAAACAAAAGTACTTGGGCAAGATCATTTGTTAGATCTCGGAAGTTTACCTTCAGGAATTTATTTCCTCCAATTGTTTCATGAGAAACAGTTGACTTGGTCAGGAAAGGCAATTATTCAAAAATAAGAAAGGAAGTATAAAAAATGGGTATTTATGATGATGGTAGTAGTAAACTACTGTACGCTTTTTAATACTAATTTATAAATGAGTAGATGAGTGAATTTTTAAATGAGTGAATGACCTCCAAAATGTAAAAGAAACAAACTTTAGGCTTAGATGTTTTCCAAATATTCACTCATTTTTTCATTCACTCATTCTGATAAGGAATATTAATTAAAGCACTTAAATAAAAGTTTTATCCGAAAAATGTATAGTAAATAGTTGATAATTATAAATACCCATTTTTTCCAAACCATTCAAATGCTTCTTTCACCGCCACGTCCATTCCCGTCTGCGGCATGTCCAATTCCTTGACCGCTTTAGCAGCAGAAAAGTAATGTTCATCACAAGAAATCTGAGTCATTGGATAAGAAACGGTAGGTGCTTTTCCGGTGATCGCTCCCATTGCAGAACCGATACGACCGTAGAATTTTAAAATACCACCTGGTAGAGAAAACCCCGGAGGTTTGACACCAGTGATGGTTGCTATTTTTGTAAAGGCTTCTTTGAAATTATAATTTTGGTGCCCAGCAATGTAACATTCACCAACACGGCCTTTGCCTTCGATGGCATTAGCAATAGCAGCGCAAACATCTTTTACATAAACGTAGTTTTTTCCACCAGGAGCAAAAGCAGGAACCTTCCGATTATAGATCGCAAGAATCATCGCTCCAGCACTAGGCTTAGAATCATATGGCCCTAACATAAACGTTGGGTTGATAATGATAACCGGAAGATTATTTTCTTTGTATTGACCTAAAAGATATTGCTGTGCTTCGTATTTAGAATCTTGATAATCAAGACCATATTTTTGAGACTGATAAGGACGTGTTTCATCTCCTGGATCACTCTTAGGACCGAAACCAAAAGAGTTTGCCGTACCAATGTAGACTATCCGTTTGATCCCTGTTTTTAGTGCCGCTTGCGCAATGTTTTTTGTACCGTCAACATTTACCTTTCTTACAATTTCTGAGCGATTGGGCCAGATATTGGTATTGGCAGCAGCATGTACGAGGTAGTCGCAGCCATCCATTGCTTTTTCTAAATCTTCTGGTTGAAGGATGTTGCCAGTAAAGCGTTCGATGTTTAATCCATCGAGTGTTTTGGAAGGGCTGTTCGGTAAAAGGAATGCTCGCACCTGGAAACCACGTGATAAAAAATCACGAACTAAATTACTCCCCAATAAGCCATCTGCCCCGGTTACTAAAACTTTTTTTGTCATGATGTTATAACTGCGGATGCTCTTTTCTGTGCCTGATTGGCTTTGAAGTTTGTCCACTTTTCTCCGAGGACCATATTCATTCCTTTGTCAACTACAAAATGGCGAGCAACGTTGAAACTCCCTCGAGCAAAAGTGTATGGACTATGTCTTCTCAAACTTAATGAAAACCCACCTTTGGTATAGTACATATAGTGCCACCAAAGATGAGGCATAAATAAGGTCTCGCCATGAGCAAGATCAATGTCGTAACCAGTCGCGTGTTGTAGAGCAGGATGTTTTTCAAAATCCGGTGCATCCAATTTGACTTCACTCTGTACCGTAAAAGGATGTTGGTATAAATAATCGCCCTGATCAGGGCCGAATAAAATTACTTTCTTAGTGGTCTGGAAATGCGTAATAAAAATACTTGCACAATCCAGATCGTAATGCAAATCTACTTTAGCACCTTGACCTCCAAAGAACATCATCGGGACTTTGTTTAACCAGCCATCCGTTAAGGTTGGCATAGAAAAGTCATCCATTAATTCTGGAGCATACTTGAAAATGTTGTATAAAAACATTCTCAACTCAGTAGGGCCTTCCTGAATGATTTCAAGATAATCACCAAAAGGCATTTTTATCTTAGGAGTAAGATAATTCTCTCCTGGTTCACGAAATTTATTATCATATAATGGCACTTCGAGGTGACCATAATTATCTTGCAACCATTTGAAGGTCCACTTCTCAGTAGCCTCCCATTGGGTAGCGACATCAGTAATGACTACAGGTTTGTTTTTTCTTAAGTATTCTTCCTCGAAATCCTTTCTAGTCAAACCAGATACTCTTTCTATGGCTTGTAGTTTCATATTATGTAGCTTGTTATATTTTTAAGACACTGGTTTTTTGATAAACCCTGTGTTTTAATACAATTAAGAATTAAATACTTCGGAGAAATTTTCTCCAACGAAGCATATATTTATAATTGCTAGATCCGTATAAAAATCCTTGTTCCTCCATCCATTCATCATTGAAAATCTTACCTAAATATCGACTTCCATGATCAGCCATAATCAAAACTGCGACATCGTCTTTTTTTAGGTCGCGACGGATTTCAAAAAGGCCCTGCATTACTGCTCCACTAGAATAACCAACGAGAAGACCTTCTTGTTTAGCTAAACGTCGAGCTTTAAATGCACTATGTTTATCTGTGACTTTGACATAACGATCGATATATTCGAAACGTACATTGTCGGGGATGATATTTTTCCCGGTTCCTTCTATTCTGTAGGGGTAAACTTCGTTAGGGTCATAGACTCCTGTGTCGAAATATTTTTTTAATACAGAACCATAAGCATCAATCGCAATGACTTGAATATCAGGGTTTTGCTCTTTTAGGTACTTGGCTGTTCCGCTTAATGTGCCTCCTGTGCCAGTACTACAAAGGAAGTGTGTAATCTTACCTTCGGTTTGTTTCCAGATTTCTGGCCCCGTAGACAGATAATGCGCTTCGACGTTGTCGTAGTTAAAATTTTGATTCAGGTATAAAGAGTTAGGAATGTCTTTAGAAAGTTGTATCGCTCTTTGGTAATAAGAACGAGGATCATCAGGTTTTACGCTTTTTGGGCAAAGGATGACTCTAGCACCCATTGCTTTAAGAAGATTGATCTTTTCCTGAGAGATCTTGCTGGTTACCGTAAGAATACACCGATAACTACGGATTGCACTAATCATGGCAATGCTAAATCCAGTATTTCCGGATGTTGCCTCAATAATGGTCCCATTTGGTTTTAGTCTACCTTCTTTTTCCGCTTTTTCGATCATATGGATGGCAATACGATCCTTGGCAGAAAGACCAGGGTTCATCGCTTCCATTTTAGCATAGGCTGTACCTCGAATACCTTCAGTGATTTTGTTTAACCTGATTAAGGGTGTATTTCCGATGGCCTCCAGAATGTTATTATATCTCATAGACTAGTGCGTGTTGTTTAAAATGATAGTAGTTTGGACTTTAGAAAAGTCCTTGTTATATCCCTTTTAGTGAAAATATAAAAGGTAATTAGAATAAAAAAGAGAATAAGTAGTTTATTTCTTTTTGTGTTTAAATAATAAATTGGCTTTCTTTGGTCTAGTCTGGGCACAAAATTATAACAAAGACGTCTTAATTTTTAAAAAATAGTGTTAATATTAATTGATAAATGAGCATTTTCAGTGTGTAAAAGTGCATTAAGTAGAGCTTATTCTGATATCTTGTGAAAAACATCTGAAGATCTGCATTTGTTTGCAGACTCCGTAGATAATTTTTATTCTAATTTGTTCCTTTTGAGAAGACCAAATTAGAACCTATTTTTCATGAACTTCGTTCATTAGGTGATCAATATTTTAGCGCATAATCTTTTTTCTAAAAAATGGCAAAAACGAAAATTCTACTTAAAGCTCGTTTGATTGTAGAGGATCAAGGTAAGATTTTATTATTGAAACAAACGAAAGGACAAGGCGGGAAGTATACCTTGATTGGAGGAACTGTTGAGGATTATGAATTTGCTAAAAAAGCATTAATCAGAGAAAGTTTCGAAGAATCTGGTCTGGTGATCGAAAAACAAAACTTACATTTGGTTCATACACTTCATAAAAAGAAAAAAGTAGCAACCCGGATTGTTCTTTATTTTAAAGCTAGTCGATGGGAAGGAGAGCCTAAACCGGGAGAACCCAATAAATTTAAAGCAGTAGCTTGGTATCCTGTAGATAACCTGCCAAAAGGGATGTCTGACACCGTTCGTCATGTTTTGAAGCATTATCGGAGAGGAAGTCGATATTCAGAGATGTTAGTCGGTGGGCAGGTGATTAAGTAGTATAAGTGATCAAGAAAGATATTAGACATAAAAAAAGCTTTCCGAATATGTTATTCGGAAAGCTTTTTTTGTGAAAACAAGATTTTTAACCTTAGTTACTTGTTTTGATTGCTTTAGCTACAGATGTTTTCTTAACAGTAGTGCTTGCAGATTTCGCTTTACTTGCACAACAAGCAGCTTTTTCTCCTTTTGAGCAAGATTTCGTTGCAGAAACTGTTTTTGCAGAAGTTGCTTTAGCTTTTCCAGCACAACAAGATGCTCCAGCTTTTACAGCTTTACCAGAAGTGTGTGTTGGAGAAACATTTACAAATTTCTTAGTATCTGCATCAAATTCAACGTTAGTATACTCTGTCTTTCCAGAAACAGCACATACGCCTTTACGAACGAAAGATATTTTTCCAGAATCTTCACAAACTCTTTTTTCAATATCAGCATCTAAAGAAGCCATCTTTGCTGCAGCTGCAGTACATTCCGCACTAGTTTTAGAGCAAGAAGCTTTAGACTTTGAACAAGTTTGAGCATCAACAGAAGCAACAGCTACTAAACTCATTATAGCGAATAACATGAATAATTTTTTCATCGTGGGTATAATTTTTTATTGTGTAATTAAATTCAAGCTTTAAAATACGGAAAAATGGTGCTTTTGGCAATTTTAGAAGCGTAAATATGAATGTTTTAACATTCTTACTGCCTTAAAACTACTCTTTTGGTCATCAGCACCTCTTCTCCTTTCACATTTACAAAATAAATGCCATCATCCAAATCAGAAAGGTCGAAGACAACTTGTTCTGATTTCACATTATTTAAAGACCTTCGTTGAACCAAACGGCCAAGGACATCATAGACGTTTATTTGTAGAGATTTTTGAGGGTTTTCAAAATCGAGATTTAATGTTGTGACCCCTGTTGTTGGGTTTGGCGACATTAAAATGCTATTGCTTTCTTTTAATTCAGCGACAGGACTGTTGGTTCCCAGATCTTCTACTCGGATATCATCGAGCTGCAAAGCAAACTTATCAGCTTCGCTCTTCGCATGAAATCCTATACTGGTAAATCCATTGGCATCTGGCTGGAAAGTAAAACTCTTATCATCATAATTTGGATATGCATTATTGATTTCAAAATTCCAATTGCTATTGGGAACATTAAAGTCAGTGGAGTTTTGCTGCTCCGAAAGACCAATTTCCAGTCGCTCAGTATAGACGACGTTACTATTGTCAGATGCACAAGCATAAGAGAAACGCACTTTATAAGTATGTCCACTTAAAACCTCAAAACAAGGCGAAAATAAATAATCATCTGCAGGAGTCGTTCCATTGACATTCCAAAGATACACCGCAAGGCCATTTCCATTATTGGCCCCCCAGTTATTGGTTTGCGTTTGGGTGATTGACCAGGTTCGCGTATCATTATTTGCATTTTCGACAACCCAGCCATTGCTTGACTGTACCGACTCAAAACCCATTTCGATCGATTCGAGAGCTAGATTCTGACAACTCAAATCAACAACCTCGCAAGCAGATAAAGCACTACTTGATAGAATAGATCGTGGGCCATTCAGCGTCGCTCGCATGACGGATTTCTGACCTTCTGTAAAAAGATTCATACAATCATCATTGACATATTCCATATAATTCATGATCATATCGGTATTGCCACAGGAAGTCAATCCAAAATTTGGACAACCATAATGTGGGTCACTACAGTTTGGTGTGTCTTCAATCCCATCATCGCTAGAGCAGCCAATGGGGTCTCCATTGCTATCTGATTCTCCCCAAGGATGTTGAAGACCAAGGTAATGTCCGACCTCATGTACACAAGTTCGACCTTTGATCCCCGCATCGACATATCCAAAATTCGGATAATCAATCACGACGCCATCTTTAGGAAATCCAACAATCGTCGGTGTCGGTAAATAAGAATAACCCAAGACGGTATTGCTCGGCATTTCAATGGTCCAGATATTTAGGTATCGATTTGAATCCCAAGTTGTTTCTGGTTTGATGGTGTTTTCAATATAATTGATGTCAGGGACATTACTGTATACATGGCGAGTGATGCCATTCGTTACGCCATCTCCTGGATCGGTAGAAGCTAAGCAAAATTGAACTTCTACATCAGCAGCAATATCCTGATATTCGATTGGTGTATCTTCTGCATCTTCATTGGTTCGACTATAATCTTCATTAAGGATTTCTATTTGAGAAAGAATTCTTTCGGTAGAAATATTAGCACCGGTTCCTACATTCTGCCCAGTATGGATGACATGGACCACAACAGGAATGGTGATGACCGTCAATCGGCTATTACTGGATTGTTGGTTTATTCTTGGTAATACTTCCCGAATGTAATTTTGCACTTCTGCTCGGTACTCAGGATTCTGTTCCATCAGTTGTTGCTGCACTTGATCGTAGCCGCAGGGCGGAGTTTGAGCAAAACAGAAATTCACAAGGAAGATACAAAAGCTGAGTGTGTATATTTTGCGGGATAACATATTCATTGTTTTAGTAATAGCAATTATGTTGCCTAATGGGCAAGAGGTATCTAAAGATAAAGTAAAATTGGGAATGAATTGTTGT
>CAKZTD010000347.1 GCA_937921595.1 uncultured Saprospiraceae bacterium | reverse complement strand
ATCTCGTATTAAAAAAAATAAAATAAATAGTCTCAAAACTTTTTTTCATTTGAAATAAACTACTATTTTTGCGTCGCTTTTGATGAAAAGTAATTGAATTTTGAAGAAAGAGTGTATGCCGATGTAGCTCAGTTGGCCAGAGCAGCTGATTTGTAATCAGCGGGTCGGGGGTTCGAATCCCTCCATCGGCTCTTTTTTTGTGATACCAAGTCTGGGGGTGCGCCACAGTTGGAGAGGTGGGTTGGACTGTAAATCCAATGTTTCGGCTGAGTAGGTTCGAATCCTACCACCCCCACACTTTCAGTGTATCGTAAAAACCAAAGAAGAATTAATAAGCGGAAGTAGCTCAGTTGGTAGAGCATCAGCCTTCCAAGCTGAGGGTCGCGGGTTCGAGTCTCGTCTCCCGCTCTTATTTTTTTATATTTGCCAATGTAGCTCAGGGGTAGAGCACTTCCATGGTAAGGAAGGGGTCGGGGGTTCAATTCCCTTCATTGGCTCTTTCAGATATAATTTAGAATTCATTTATTTATTTATTTATACTTAATAAAATCATTTAACGATGGCTAAGGAAACTTTCGATAGAAATAAGCCACACCTTAATATAGGTACAATTGGTCACGTTGACCACGGCAAAACAACGTTGACAGCAGCTATTACTTTTGTATTATCAGGAGATGGCCTTGCTGAGAAAATGGATTACGATTCAATTGATGCTGCTCCTGAAGAAAAGGAACGTGGGATTACCATTAATACAGCACATGTTGAATATGAAACGGTAAATCGTCACTATGCTCACGTTGATTGTCCAGGTCACGCCGATTATGTGAAAAACATGGTTACTGGTGCAGCTCAAATGGATGGAGCTATTTTAGTAGTTGCAGCGACTGATGGTCCTATGCCTCAAACCAGAGAGCACATCCTTCTTGCTCGTCAAGTAGGTGTTCCAGGTATCGTTGTTTTTATGAATAAAGTAGATTTAGTAGATGATGAAGAAATGCTTGAACTTGTTGAAATGGAGGTTCGTGAACTTCTTGATCAATATGAGTTCAATGGCGATGATGCTTCTATCATTGCAGGTTCTGCTCTTAAAGCTCTTGAAGGAGACGAAGGTGCTCAACAAAAGATCAGAGACTTGATGGCTGCTGTTGATGCAGATATCAAAGAGCCTGTTCGATTAATCGATAAGCCTTTCTTGATGCCAATTGAGGATGTATTCTCTATCACAGGTCGTGGAACTGTTGCTACAGGTCGTATCGAGCGTGGAGTTATTAATACAGGTGATCCAGTTGAAATCGTAGGAATGATGGCAGCGGATGAAAAACCTTTGACTTCAGTTGTAACTGGAGTAGAAATGTTTCGAAAAATCTTAGCTCGTGGAGAAGCTGGTGATAACGCAGGTATTCTTTTAAGAGGTATTGATAAAGAAGCGATCAAAAGAGGAATGGTAATCTGTAAACCAGGTTCTGTAAAGCCTCATAAGCACTTCAAATGTGAAGTTTATGTTTTGAGCAAAGATGAAGGTGGTCGTCATACACCATTTTTCAACGGATACCGTCCTCAGTTTTACTTCAGAACCACTGACGTAACAGGTGATGTTAATCTTCCTGAAGGTGTTGAGATGGTAATGCCTGGTGATAATGTAGCACTTGAAGTTAAATTACTTAGCACCATTGCAATGGAGAAAGGATTGCGTTTTGCGATTCGTGAAGGTGGAAGAACGGTAGGTGCAGGTCAAGTAACTGAGATTATTGAATAATAAAGCTGATATTGTTCAGTTTTAAATTATAGATATTTTCAAAAGACCTTTCGAGGAATTCCTAGCGCAAATTGTGCATAGGAATTCCTTGTTTAGGCTCTTGGAAATTTGACAATTACGGGCATAGCTCAGCTGGTAGAGCGGCGGTCTCCAAAACCGTAGGTCGTGGGTTCGATCCCTACTGCCCGTGCAAATGAATACTTAATAGAATGGATAAAATTAAACTTTATATTATTGAAAGCTATAACGAGCTTATTAATAAAGTAACATGGCCTTCATGGGCAAGCTTACAAAGTAGTACCATTCTCGTATTGGTAGCTTCATTGATAATAGCTCTAGTGATCTTTGTAATGGATTTGATTTCAAAACAAGCACTCGATCTAATTTATCAAACATAGTCTTTATTATGACTATTGTACTGAAATTAATTTAAATCATTTAAAATGATTCCCCTTATTATGACCGAGACGACCAACGAGAAAAAATGGTATTCGTTAAGAGTGATTAGTGGTAAAGAAAGGAAGATCAAAGAAAGAATTGAGCTTGAAGTACAACGTTCAGGGTGGAAAGACTATATTACCCAAGTATTGGTTCCTTCAGAGAAAGTTTATAAGATCAGAAATGGTAAAAAGGTTATTCTTGAAAGGAATATTTTACCTGGGTATATTTTGATCGAAGCAGATCCAATTAAGTTTAAGGGAGATATGGTTCAAGCTATTGCTAATATTCCTAACGTTATTCACTTTTTAGGTAGGAATGATCCTATTCCTATGCAACAGTCTGAAGCAAATAGAATGCTTGGGAAAGTTGATGAATCACAGAATATTGGTGAATCACTGATAGAGCCTTTCATTGTAGGAGAAACCGTGAAAATTGTTGATGGTCCTTTTAATGAATTCGTTGGAGATATTCAAGAGGTTAATGAAGAGAAGAAGAAGCTAAAAGTTATCGTGAAGATTTTTGGTAGAGGTACAGAGGTAGAGTTAAATTTCATGCAAGTAGAAAAACAATCATAAGATAGATTCATAACTAAGACTTTAGTCTCAGAAAGAGAGCTTCCCTAGAGTCAACATTTAAATAAATTTAAATAATGGCAAAAGAAATAGGTGGTTTTATAAAACTTCAAGTAAAAGGTGGCCAAGCTAACCCTGCTCCTCCTGTCGGACCTGCTTTAGGTGCGAAAGGTGTGAATATCATGGAGTTTTGTAAACGATTTAATGCTCAAACACAAGATCAACAAGGTAAGGTATTACCAGTAGTAATTACTGTGTTTGTTGACAAGTCATTTAGTTTTATCATAAAAACGCCTCCTGCTGCAGTGCAGTTGTTGGAAGCTGCTAAACTTAAAAGTGGATCGCCAGAATCGAATCGAGTAAAAGTCGGTTCTGTAACTTGGGATCAGGTTAAAGAAATAGCAGAGAATAAAATGGTAGATTTAAATGCCTTTACTGTTGAGTCAGGAATGAAAATGGTTGCCGGTACTGCTCGTAGTATGGGAATCAATGTGAAAGGCACTCCTCCTTGGGAGGCTGCTGCTGAAGCTTAAAAAGAAAAATAACTGCAATGGCAGTTCTTTGAAGGGAGTTTCGATTTATCGGAACGCTAATTACCTCACTTAAATAAAATTTAGAATGGCAAAAGTTTCAAAGAAAAGAGCTGCTGCTAATGCTAAAGTCAATCCTGATAATCTATATTCATTAGATGAAGCGATGGCTTTAGTAAGAGAAGTAAGCACTACCAAATTCGATGCATCTGTTGATCTACACATCAGATTAGGTATCGACCCTCGGAAAGCTGATCAAGCTTTAAGAGGTACAGTTTCCCTTCCTCACGGAACAGGGAAAACTAAAAGAGTACTAGTATTATGTACTCCAGAAAAAGAGGAAGAGGCAAAAGCTGCTGGTGCGGATTATGTCGGACTTGACGAATATGTGCAAAAAATTCAGGGAGGATGGACCGATGTTGATGTCGTGATTGCTGCTCCAAATGTAATGGCACATGTTGGGAAAATTGGTCGAATCCTCGGACCTCGTGGTTTAATGCCTAACCCGAAAACCGGTACTGTAACTCCTAATGTAGGTGCAGCAGTTGCGGAAGTAAAAAAAGGTAAAATTTCCTTTAGAGTAGATAAGTTTGGTATCATCCATAATTCAATAGGAAGAATTTCATTCTCTCCTGAGAATTTAGTTGGTAATGCAAAGGAATTGCTTGATACTATTATTAGAATCAAACCATCTTCAGCTAAAGGTATTTATATGAAATCTCTAACAGTGGCTAGTACTATGAGCCCTGGGATTAAGGTGGATCCAAAATCTATTAAGTAACAAGAATAAAACTATCTTAAAATGACAAGAGCAGAAAAAACTACTGCGATCGCGGAATTGAAGGAGAAGTTTAGTAACAGTTCATTCTTTTACTTAACAGATGCTTCTACGCTTACTGTCGAGCAAGTCTCTAAACTTAGAGGACTTTGTTTCGAGAAAGGTGTTGAAATGAAAGTTGTAAAAAACACCTTAACTAAAAAAGCCCTTGAAGCAGCTCCTGAAGATAAGGGGTATGCTGAGCTCTATGAATCTCTTAGAGGGCCTACTGCTATTATGTTCACTGACACAGCGAGCGTTCCAGCAAAAATTATTGAAGAATTTAGAAAGACAAATGAGCGTCCAATTCTAAAAGCAGCTTACATTGATACTGCTGTTTTTATTGGTGACGATCAACTTGCAAGCTTAGCTAAACTTAAATCTAAAGAAGACCTTATCGGAGAGATTATTGGTTTACTCCAATCTCCTGCGAAAAACGTTATCAGCGCGCTTAAGTCTGGTGGGTCGACTATCTCTGGCTTATTGAAAGCTTTAGAGGAAAGAGGAGAGGTAGCTGAGTAATTGAATATGGCTTCCAAGCTTTACGTTCTTATATAAGAATTTAATTTTTTAAAATTTAAAAAAAACTGTTTACAAATGGCAGATTTAAAAGATTTCGCAGAACAACTTGTTAATCTTACAGTTAAAGAAGTAAGTGAATTAGCAGACATTCTGAAAGATGAATATGGTATTGAGCCAGCAGCAGCTGCAGTAGCAGTAGCAGCAGCTCCAGGCGGCGGCGGCGGAGAAGCAGCAGCTGAAAAAACTGAATTTGATGTAATTTTAAATTCAGCTGGTGCAGCTAAACTAAAAGTTGTAAAAGAAGTTAAGACTATCACTGGTCTTGGACTTAAAGAAGCTAAAGAATTGGTTGACGGTGCTCCAGGTCCTATCAAACAAGGAGTTCCTAAAGATGAGGCAGAAACTATCAAAGCTGCTCTAGAAGCTGTAGGTGCTGAAGTTGAATTGAAGTAATTCACTCTATCACCAAAGCTTATCAATGACCAGAATTTTAGGTTCTATATCGATAAAAATCTAGCAAGAGGCTTAGCCAGAATTTATTTTCTGGCTAGGCCTATTGTCGTATTATTTGATATTTGTTCTTTATATATATATGTTTCAGCGATCTGTACTTTAGCTGAAGCAGCAAATAACACTTTATAAATGGCATCAACAGGTATTGTTCAAGCACATGCACCCCGAGTAAATTTCGGTAAGATTAAACTCGGCTCTGCATACCCCGATTTGCTTGAAATCCAATTGAAATCCTTCAAAGAGTTTTTCCAATTAGAGACTACTCCGGAAAACAGAATGAACGAAGGACTATATAGGGTTTTTCAAGAAAATTTCCCTATTACTGACGCCAGAAATATCTTCGTTCTCGAGTTTCTGGATTACTTTGTCGACCCTCCTAGATATAGCATCGAGGAATGTATGCAGCGTGGGCTAACTTATAGTGTGCCCCTAAAAGCTAAGCTAAGACTTTCATGTAATGACGAAGAACACGTCGATTTTCAAACTATCGTTCAAGATGTATTTTTAGGGAACATTCCATATATGACTCCTAAAGGTACCTTTGTGATCAATGGTGCAGAACGTGTGATCGTTTCTCAATTACATAGATCTCCTGGTGTATTTTTTGGTCAAAGTTTTCACCCGAATGGTACAAAAATTTACTCTGCAAGAGTTATTCCTTTTAAAGGAGCTTGGATGGAGTTTGCTACTGATATCAATACGGTGATGTATGCTTATATTGACCGAAAGAAAAAATTCCCAGTAACTACTCTTCTTAGAGCAATCGGATATGATTCTGATAAAGCGATCTTAGATCTTTTTGACCTTGCGGAAGAAATTCCTGCAAACAAAAAAACACTTAAGAAAGCTATTGGAAGAAAACTTGCTGCTCGAGTTCTTAGAAAATGGACAGAGGATTTTGTGGATGAAGACACTGGAGAGGTAGTAACAATAGAAAGAAATGAAATCATTCTAGAACGTGATATCGTTTTGGATGAAGTAAATATAGAGCATATTCTTGATGCAGATGCTGAAACCATCATTCTTCAGAGAGAAGATATAGATGTCGATTACTCGATCATTTATAACACACTTCAGAAGGATCCTTCAAGTTCAGAAATGGAGGCGGTTCAGTATATCTATCGTCAACTTCGTGGAACTGATCCACCTGATGAAGAAACAGCTCGTGGTATTATTGACAAACTATTCTTCTCTGATAAAAGGTATAACCTTGGAGAAGTTGGTAGATATAAAATCAATCGTAAGCTTAAATTAGATACGCCTAAGGATGTTCTTGTTCTAACTAAAGAAGACATTATCCTTATCGTAACTTATCTGGTAAACTTAATGAACCAGAAAGCAGAGATTGATGATATTGATCACTTAAGTAATCGTAGAGTTCGAACAGTAGGAGAGCAGCTTTATGCTCAGTTTGGTGTTGGTCTTGCCCGTATGGCAAGAACAATTCGTGAAAGAATGAACGTTCGAGACAATGAGGTATTTACCCCGATTGACTTGATTAATGCAAGAACGTTATCTTCTGTAATTAATTCCTTTTTTGGAACCAGTCAGTTATCTCAGTTCTTGGATCAAACAAATCCACTTTCTGAAATCACTCACAAACGTCGTATCTCTGCTCTTGGACCGGGTGGTCTTTCCAGAGAGCGTGCAGGTTTCGAGGTACGGGATGTTCACTATTCTCACTACGGTCGTCTTTGTACTATTGAGACGCCGGAGGGACCAAATATTGGTCTGATTTCTACACTTTGTGTTCACGCTAAAGTGAACAAAATGGGATTCTTAGAAACGCCATATAGAAAAGTGAAAAAAGGAGTAGTTGATGTTAAATCTGAAGCAGAATACCTTTCTGCTGAAGGTGAAGATTTCAAAAAAATTGCTCAGGCAAATGCACCGATTGATCCTAAAGGAGCTTTCATTTCTGATAGAATTAAGTGTAGAGAGCATGGTGATTTCCCGGTATTGACTCCGGAAGAAATTGAATACATGGATGTTGCTCCTAACCAGATTGTTGGAGTTTCTGCATCGATGATTCCTTTCTTAGAGAATGATGATGCGAATAGAGCCTTGATGGGATCTAATATGCAGCGTCAAGCAGTTCCTTTATTAAAACCAAGTTCTCCAATTGTTGGAACTGGTTTAGAAGGGAAAGTTGCAATTGACTCTCGGATGTTGATCAATGCAGAAGGGCCTGGTGTTGTTGAATATGTAGATGCAAATGAAGTTGTAATTCGTTACGATAGATCTGATGAAGATCAATTGGTTTCTTTTGAAGATAATCGTAAATCATATAAACTGATCAAATTTAAAAGAACCAATCAAGGAACTTGTATTAATCTTAAGCCTATCGTTCGTAAAGGAATGAGAGTGGAGAAAGATCAGATCCTTTGTGATGGTTATGCAACAGATAAAGGTGAATTGGCTTTAGGTCAAAACCTTAAAGTAGCATTTATGCCTTGGAAAGGGTATAACTTTGAGGATGCGATTGTATTATCTGAAAGAGTTGTTCGTGAAGATATTTTTACATCGCTTCATATTGAGCACTTCGAATTAGATGTACGTGATACCAAATTAGGTGAAGAGGAATTGACAAATGATATTCCAAACGTAAGTGAAGATGCTACTAAGGATCTTGATGAAAACGGAATTATCAGAGTTGGTGCATGGATCAAAGAAGGAGATATTTTAATTGGAAAAATTACTCCGAAAGGAGAATCTGATCCAACTCCGGAAGAAAAGTTACTTCGTGCAATCTTCGGTGATAAAGCAGGTGATGTAAAAGATGCATCTTTAAAGGCACCTCCTTCTACAAAAGGTATCATCATCAACAAGCAATTATTTGCTAGAGCTAAAAAGGACAAAGTTCAAAAAGCTCAGGAAAAAGAATTGCTTTCTAAATTAGATGATCAGCATGCAATTGCGATTAATGAATTGAAAACAATTCTTGTCGATAAGTTATTGACACTTATCAAAGGAAAAGTTTCTCAAGGAGTTAAGAGTATTTATAATGAAGTAATGATCCAAGAAGGAACGAAGTTTAACAGCGCCGTTCTTAAAAAGATTGATTACTCAACAGTTGATTATTCTAACTGGACTGATGATCAGCATATCAATGCTTTGATCGCTCGATTGTTACACAATTACAGCATCAAAGTAAACGAAGAAGTTGGACGATACAAACGTGAAAAATTCAATATCAGTATTGGAGATGAGTTGCCAGCAGGTGTCTTGAAATTAGCGAAAGTATACTTAGCTAAAAAGCGTAAACTTAAAGTAGGTGATAAGCTTGCAGGACGTCACGGTAATAAAGGTATCGTATCAAGAATTGTTCGTCATGAAGATATGCCATTCCTTGAAGATGGAACACCAGTAGATATTGTATTGAATCCACTAGGGGTACCTTCTCGGATGAACTTAGGACAAATTTTCGAAACAGTGCTTGGATGGGCTGGAGAGAAACTTAACTTAAAGTTTGGTACACCTATTTTTGATGGTGCGAAAGCTGACGAGATTGAGGATTATATCCAAAAAGCAGATCTTCCCAGTTATGGACAAGCTTATTTGTATGATGGAGAAACTGGAGATAGATTCCACCAGCATGCTACAGTAGGAGTGATCTACATGTTGAAACTATCTCACATGGTAGATGACAAGATGCACGCTCGTTCTATCGGACCTTACTCTCTTATTACCCAACAGCCTCTTGGTGGTAAAGCACAGTTTGGTGGTCAGCGTTTTGGTGAGATGGAGGTTTGGGCCCTTGAAGCATTCGGAGCAGCAAGTATCCTACAAGAGTTGTTAACCATCAAGTCGGATGATATTATCGGTAGAGCGAAAGCTTATGAAGCAATCGTTAAAGGTGATAATCTTCCAGAACCAAATATTCCTGAGTCTTTCAACGTATTGATTCATGAGTTACGTGGATTAGCACTGGATGTAAAATTTGATTAAAAAATCACATTTGTTGAATGAGTAATTTTCGAATTTCTCATTCAACAATTCAAATATTTTGATATGCCTTTTAAAAAGAATAATCAAAAACAACGCAAACACTTTGACCAGATTACAATTAGTTTGTCCTCCCCGGATGATATTCTAGAAAGGTCTTATGGTGAAGTTTTAAAACCTGAAACGATTAATTATCGTTCATACAAACCTGAGCGTGATGGTTTGTTTTGTGAACGTATTTTTGGACCTGTAAAGGATTACGAATGTTACTGTGGTAAGTACAAACGAATTCGTTATAAAGGGATCGTTTGTGATCGTTGTGGAGTTGAGGTTACAGAGAAGAAAGTTCGTCGTGAGCGAATGGGACACATCAAATTGGTGGTACCTGTAGTTCACATTTGGTTCTTCAAATCTTTACCAAATAAAATTGGATACCTTTTAGGATTATCTTCTAAAAAACTAGAAACGATTATCTACTACGAAAGATATGTAGTTATTCAAACTGGTGTGAAAGAGGAAGAAGGAATAAGCAAAATGGATTTGCTTACTGAAGAAGAGTATTTAGAAATTCTTGAAGCATTGCCTCAAGGAAATCAAATGCTTGAAGATGAAGATCCGAATAAATTTATTGCTAAGATGGGGGCGGAAGCTGTTCGTGATCTCTTAACGAGATTACAATTGGACCAACTATCTTATGACTTACGTCACCAAGCTGCTAATGAGACTTCTCAGCAACGTAAATCTGAGGCATTGAAACGTCTTAGAGTTGTAGAAGCTTTCCGTGATGGATTATCAAGAATAGAAAACCGTCCTGAATGGGCAGTGATTCAATATCTTCCAGTTGTACCTCCTGAGTTAAGACCTTTGGTACCTCTTGATGGTGGTCGATTTGCTTCTTCGGATTTGAATGATCTTTATCGAAGAGTAATCATTAGAAATAATCGTCTAAAAAGACTTTTAGAAATTAAAGCTCCAGAAGTAATCCTTCGTAATGAAAAGCGGATGCTTCAAGAGGCTGTAGATTCTCTTTTTGATAACTCCCGTAAATCTAATGCGGTTAAAGCAGAAGGTGGACGTGCTCTGAAATCTTTAAGTGATATTCTTAAAGGTAAGCAAGGTCGTTTCCGTCAGAACCTTCTTGGAAAACGTGTTGATTACTCTGGTCGTTCTGTAATTGTAGTAGGACCTAACTTGAAAATACACGAATGCGGTATTCCAAAAGGAATGGCTGCGGAGTTATTCAAACCTTTTGTAATCAGAAAACTGATAGAGAGAGGTATAGTAAAAACAGTAAAATCTGCGAAGAAACTAGTTGATCGTAAAGATCCAGTTATCTGGGAGATTTTAGAAAATATATTGAAAGGACACCCGGTTATGCTTAACCGAGCTCCTACGCTTCACCGTCTTTCAATTCAGGCTTTCCAGCCTACTTTGATTGAAGGAAAAGCGATTCAATTACACCCATTAGTTTGTGGTGCATTTAATGCCGATTTTGATGGTGACCAGATGGCGGTACACGTACCACTTAGTCATGCTGCAATTCTTGAAGCTCAGGTATTAATGTTGGCTTCTCACAATATGTTGAATCCACAAGATGGTTCTCCAATCCAA
Organism: uncultured Saprospiraceae bacterium; assembly: GCA_937921595.1. Lineage (GTDB taxonomy): Bacteria > Bacteroidota > Bacteroidia > Chitinophagales > Saprospiraceae > JAHDHW01. Next base: position 15,790 of record CAKZTD010000347.1, on the reverse strand, counting down.
CTTCCTTCTCAGGATATGGTACTTGGATTATACTACTTGACGAAAGAACGTATTGGGACTAAAGAAATTCCTGTATTAGGTGAAGGAAAAACTTTTTACTCTCCAGAAGAGGTAGTGATTGCGTACAATGAAAAGCAAGTAGATCTACATGCGAAAGTAAAAGTAAGAGTAGAAAGAAAAGACGAAGATGGAAATCCTATCAAAGTGAGAATAGATACGACTGTTGGTCGAACTATTTTTAATCAAGCAGTTCCAGAAGGTGTACCTTATGTAAATCAGGTAATGACCAAGAAGAACTTGAAGAAAGTAATCTCTGGTGCTATTATAAAGACCAACTTTGCAGTTACTTCTGAGTTCTTAGATAAGATTAAAGAGCTTGGTTTCCTTTGGTCTTATAAAGGTGGATTATCTTTTAACCTTGGAGATTTGATTACTCCAACTGTGAAAGCAAGTACTCTTGTTGAAGCACAAGCTGAAGTAGATGAGGTTTGGGATAATTATAACTTAGGTTTGATTACCAATAATGAACGATACAATCAGATCATTGATAAATGGACTTTTGCGGATAACCGGATTACGGATAATCTGATGAAAGAACTAGCAGAGCATAAACAAGGATTTAACTCTGTATATATGATGCTTGATAGTGGAGCTCGTGGATCTAAACAACAGATTAAGCAGCTTTGTGGTCTTCGTGGATTGATGGCTAAGCCAAGAAAATCAGGAGATACAGGTGGAGCAATTATCGAAAATCCGATCCTTTCCAACTTCGTTGATGGATTATCAGTATTGGAATACTTTATCTCTACTCACGGTGCGCGTAAAGGTTTGGCCGATACAGCATTGAAAACGGCAGATGCAGGTTATTTGACTCGTCGTTTGGTGGATGTTTCTCAAGATGTTGTAATTAGAGAAGTTGATTGTGATACACTTCGAGGTATTGAAACAACAGCTTTAAAAGATAATGAAAAAGTAATTCAAAATCTTACAGATAGAATTCAAGGACGTTATACGTTGCATGATATTATTCACCCAGTTACAGATGAAGTAATTCTTCTTGCTGGTGAGTTTATCACAAATGATATAGCAGCTTATACAGAAGAAGTAGGTGTAGAAATGGTAACGATCCGTTCTGTATTGACTTGTGAAACAACAAGAGGAGTATGTAATAAGTGTTACGGTAGAAATATGGCTACTGGCCGTGATGCTGAAATGGGTGATGCAGTTGGAATTATCGCTGCACAGTCTATTGGTGAGCCGGGTACACAGTTGACACTTCGTACGTTCCACGTTGGGGGTATTGCATCTGTATCGAAAACAGAGTCTTCTTTGACTTCAAAATTTGACGGTAAGTTAGAATTTGATGGTATTAGAACGACTGCTTCTACTGATGATGATGGAAAAGCGATTAATGTCGTTCTTTCTCGTGCAGGTGAAATCAGAATTGTTGATCCTGAAACTGGAAAAGTTTTTGGTTCTAACCACATTCCTTATGGAGCATCGCTTCATGTTGAAGAAGGTAAATTAATCAAAAAAGAAGATCCAATTTGTGAGTGGGATCCGTTTAATGCGGTAATCGTTTCTGAATTTGCAGGAATTACTAAATTCGAAGAAATCGTAGAAGGTACGACCTTCCGTGTAGAGAGAGATGATCAAACAGGATTTGCTGAGAAAGTAATTACAGAGGGTAAGAATAAGAAAATGATTCCTACTATTCACATCACAAACAAAAAAGGAGAAATCCTTAAGAGTTATAACCTTCCGGTAGGAGCATACATTTCTATTGAAGAAGGAGTAGATGTAAAAGCAGGACAGAAAATCGTTAAGATTCCTCGTAAACTTGGAAAGATTCAGGATATCACCGGTGGTCTTCCACGGGTAACTGAATTGTTCGAAGCACGTAATCCTTCTAACCCTGCAACTACTGCAGAAATTGATGGTATTATTTCTTTCGGAAAAATCAAACGTGGTAATAGAGAGGTTTTCGTTGAAGATGAGAAGAGTGGACAAAAACGTAAATATTTAGTTGGTCTTTCTAAGCATGTACTTGTACAGGAAGGTGACTTTGTAAGAGCGGGAATGCCATTATCTGATGGTTCAATTGCTCCTAGAGATATTCTAAATATCAAAGGGCCTGGTGCTGTTCAATACTACTTAGTGAATGGTGTTCAGGAAGTATATCGTTCTCAGGGTATTACGATTAATGACAAACACATTGAGGTGATTGTTCGCCAGATGATGCGTAGAGTTCAAATCGAAGATCCGGGTGACACACGATTCTTAGAAGGAGAAGCAGTTGAGAAATTCGAATTCTTAGAGCAGAATGATTGGATTTACGATAAGAAATTTATCGAAGATTCTGGAGATTCTGGAAAATTGAAGCCAGGTCAGTTAGTAACTTTACGTCAATTGAGAGAAGAAAATTCTTTCTTGAAACGTAACGACAAAGGGATAGTAAAATATCGTGATGCCGTACCAGCTACTTCTAGTCCATTACTTCAAGGTATTACTAAATCTTCTCTTGGTGTATACAGTTGGATTTCAGCTGCATCATTCCAGGAGACGACAAAAGTATTGAGTCAGGCAGCAATTGCAGCGAAGCGTGATTACCTTGACGGCTTGAAAGAGAATGTCATCGTTGGTAAGAAGATTCCAGCAGGTACAGGATTGAGAGTCTATGACAAAATCCGAGTACTTAGCAAGGAGGCATACGATGCTCAACAAGCTCGAAGAGCTCATTTTGAAGAAGTTGAAGAAATGGATTAAATTCCATTTTTCGAAAATAATAAAAGGGACGCTCATTCGAGTGTCCCTTTTTTAGTTTATTAATATTTTTAGAAATTTTAAAAGATGAGTGATATTTGATAATGCTTAGAAACGGATTTGATTCTTTTTTAAGAACACAAATATAAAACAAGAAGAGCTTTAATGTAATGCATTTATTTTTTCAATAAGCCAGCTCTTTTCTGTGAGTTGTGCCGTCTCCTGAATTTTACCCAATATTTTATTGATCCTGACACTATTATGAAGTGTCTTTGGATGATTAATCTGTCGAAGTAAATCTATGAAATTGTTATTTAGATTTTTCTGTTCTATAGAAAGCAATTGTTTCGACAGGCGAAATAAAAAAGCTTTAAATGCATCCATTCTTGATTCCAGAATCGGTGAACTTGTCTCATAATATATTTTTATTTCAAGTCGCCTTGCTGCAAGATTATAATAAAAATCTTCATAAGTATCTGATAGTAAATTAATTGATTTTTCATATTTCTTTAAATAGAAGTAATAGACTGCTAGATTAAATTGAAAAACATCTTTAGGAGATTTAGTTTTTGTAATGCGAAACTGATGCGTATCTAAAAAATTCTTAACCCATTCGAATTTCTTTAGCTTTAATCCAAAATGTACTATATTCTTAAATGTACTTGGCCTTAGTTTACCATTATAATAAAGACTTCCTGAGGTTAAGTAACTATTGTATAGGTTAAAAATTTCCTCTAAATAAAATGTATTGCCATTGTTGTATTGTATTACACAATAGTTAAGGGCATAAACTTGAAACTGAGTAAGGATTTTTGGAGAAAGGGAGTTAGTGTATTGATTTAGGTTACGCTTGAAGTTTTGATAATGTGTTTCTACTTTAGGTTCTTGAAGCATAAAGTAGATATGATAATACAATTGAATCAAAGGGACATTGTTATATGTTTCTTCTTTGATTAAATTTAAGATATCAGGTAATAGAGGAAGACTTTTTAAATTTGAGTCCGCACTGAACTGATTTTGGATCATCAAAGCATTGACAAATTGTAACTTATTAACAATGTAATAGGTGTCCAAACTTTTCAATGTCTGGTGTAGATTTAAATCATCACCTTTCCTTTTATTATTCCAACTATTATATTCCGAAATTAATTGATGATTTAAAAATTGGTAGTGGTGAAATTTAATATCACTTGCTGCAGTTTTAGAATGCTTAGAAAATTGTTCTAAGACACCTTTAAAACGCTTAGCTAGTCTCTTTTCCTTATAAAAAGTTCCTAGGGCAAGTAATCGCTTTTCTTTCTCATTTTGTATACCTGAATACTTATAGATCAAATATTCTTTCACTAATTTAAGTAGACTTGACATCCGCTTGTCTAGTTTACTTTTGACAAATAATTGTCCAGGGTACAAATGTAAATATGTAGCTTCCTTTCCTAAAACTGGATTTTCTAAATCCGGATAACATGTTTGAATATATTCAAATAAAATTATGATTTCTTCACTATTTGAGAATCGATTGAAAAATGGAGAACTGATAAACTTGTGAAGTTCATTTAGGTCTTCCTTCTCTAATGCCCCAATAATTTCTAATAGAATGCTGTTGTGCATACAAATAAAATTTTATTCGTTATTGGAAGGGAAGTGAAAATATATAAACCTAAAATAATATTATCTGAATAAAAGTCAGGAAAAATCTTTGAAAATCATAATAGGATTTATTTTGTAAATAATGCAAATTTACTGATTGGAATTCATTCTACTAGGCAAAATAATAATTTCCGGTCTATTGCCTCTTTAAAGGGGAGAACTATACCGACTTAATATCAGGAAAGTAAAATGTCTAGAAAAATAGTTGAAATTATTTTTAACAAAAAATAAAAAATAAAAAATATGAAATACAATTGTTTTTTCAAAACTAGACTCTTATCAATTATTTGGATCACTTTAGGTATACTCCTTTCAGGAGGGATAAATAAGGTTCAAGCCAATTGCCCGGAACCTACAAATTTTAATGTAGAAATCAACGGAAATGATGCTGCCTTAAGCTGGGATCCTGCTCTTGGTGCGATTGGTTATGAAGTTGGATACTTCAATCAGAATGATGGATCGACGGGAACTGCTAATACAACTAACTTGAGTTATACGTTCTTAAATTTGCCTCCTGGAGTTTATCAATTTTGGGTTCGTTCAGAATGTGAAGAAGGCTATTCTAGATATATTATAGATGTTGAAGAGATTGATGGAGCCTTGATAGAATATTATAATTGTTTATGTGAAGGATATTTTGAAACAGAGATAAACGAAGAAGGTTATAATATTGATGGAGAATGGAATATTGCAGATATGCCATGTAAAACAGAATATAGATTAAATACTTTTACACAAAAATATAATGGCGAGCAAAAAAATTCTACTACAACCTTTTCTTATGATCCCACTACCAATACGGCTTTAGTAAATGATTGTATTGAGGAATGTTTAGCAATGATAGATCTAAGTACTACTAATAAATATAATGCTCGTGATGAACAGAATGACTTGCTTTACTCATTAGTTTTTGAAGCAGGACATTGGAGGGTAGAGTGGTCAGAAGAGAATATTGAATTTTTTACTTTCGATATGAGTAACTGTGTATGGTGTGAAAATAATGCAGAAACTAATTCGAAGGATAGTAATTCAGATTTTGATTTAAATGTCGATGTAGAGTTTATGCAGATTCAACCAAATCCATTTATTGATGATCTTCTCATTGAATGGATGCAAATTACAGAAGGATCAGTTTCTTTTAAAATATATAATGCTTCTGGTCAATTGATGAATGAGTCATTAAATCATTATTCTAAAGGCAAGCAACGAACAAGGTTAGAGGTAAGCAATTGGATGGCGGGAATATATTTTGTTGTATTACAAACCAATGATTTAAAATGGGAATCAAAAATTGTAAAAATACGATAAGGTAATTATTTAATAGAAAAGCCTCTTTTCAAATATTTGGAAAGAGGCTTTTTTAATAGAAATTGGAAAATTAGAATAAAATCATAATAGGGAATAGTTGACAAGATGAATAGATTTGGATTTATAATACTACAGTATGTATTATTTTATTATTCATCTTTAAAAATTAATAAATCATGAGACTTTACCTTTTTATTTTAATGTTATGTTCTCTTTCTACGAATATTGGTTGGACACAAGTCACCTCAGCTTGTAGCCCCTGTACCGACCCATGGATTACTGAAACTGATTATGTTGATTTAAATCAGACCTATGCTCCTAATTGTCGTGTTGTGGTGGAGTACAAATGGAGAGTGTGTAATGGTGTACCGGAATTTGAAATTATTTCTATTACACCTTCAAGCAGTTGTCAATGTATTACCTATGGAGATCTTGCTAATATCAATGATCATTTGCGACAATTCATTATCAATGATTTTTATACTTCCAACTACTACGGTTTAGTGCAAGACTGTTTTGACTATTTAACGATTACCGATTTTTTTGAAAGCAGTTGTTATTATCCAGAACAAGTTCCTTTAGATCCTGAAGTTATTGAATGGTTAGAGGAAAATGCCCAAGGAGAATCATGGGGAACAACCGTTACTCAGTGGAGGCCTTGTGATGCTGAATACTGTTGTGAAAAAGAAACCAACATGTGTTTGAAAACTAATCCAAAAACAGGAAATAAATATTTATTTGTCTATGAGACTATTATAACTCCAGTTGAATGTGATGTTCCTGCTCCTGATGGATCACAATGTTGGCCTACTTGTGGTTATCCTCAACCTCCTGTTCCTAGATTGACTCAGGATGAAGTACTTGAAAAAGATGAAATCAAATTATTCCCAAATCCTGTTATGGAATATGATCAAATAAATATAACATTTGAAACACAAAAGGCAGGAGATGCAGAAATTTATGTTTATAATTTGCAAGGAGAATTGATAGCGAAAGAATCTATTGAAACGGTAGAAGGTTTGAATAACTATAATTGGGTATTCGGGAAGATATCAACGGGTACATATTTTATTCATGTAGATAATGGGACTGTCATAAAAACCGCTAAGTTTTTAGTATTCACAAAATAACTTTCTGATAAGTTTAATACTTAAAGACACCCTCAAAACTAGTGATTTGAAAAATTAAAAAATCCAAATGACTGCGTTTTGAGGGTGTTGTAATTTAGGAGATAAGAAATGAAAAATTTAGAATATCAAACAGATAAAAAATAATTATTTACGTTTACTTACCCAGATAAGCATTCTTATAAACCTCGAAATACTTCCCGATATATTTTCCAATAATATCAAACTCAAGGTTTACGTTATCACCAGCATGGAGATTTTTAAAAGTAGTATGCTCGTGAGTGTAGGGAATAATTGCAACAGAAAATTGATTGTCAACTGGTTCAACCACCGTCAAGCTAACTCCATTTATACAAACAGATCCTTTGTCTACCAAAAGATGTTCTGGAGTTGGTTTATATTCAAAACGATAATACCAGCTACCGTCGCTTTCTTCAACGGCAATACATTTTGCAGTATCATCCACGTGTCCTTGTACCATATGACCATCCAACCTAGCAGAAGACAACATCGCTCTTTCCAGATTGACAATATCACCTATCTTTAAAGCATTAAGGTTGGTAAGTTTAAGTGTCTCCTGAATAGCAGTCACGGTATAAACATTTTCTTCGATCTGAACAACCGTTAGACAAACGCCATTATGACTGACACTTTGGTCAATTTTTAATTCAGAGGTAATTGAAGAGGAGATTTTTAAATGAAGATTACTACCTTCAGATTCGAGGCCTTCTACTTTTCCTAGAGATTCTATAATTCCTGTAAACATGGATTTTTATTAGGAATTAGGAATTAGAAATGGAAAACTAATTCCTCATTTCTAATTCCTAATTTTATATTAAGATTATTTATTAAGTTATTAGACGGAATTATTCCTAAGTTATTTTTTTAAAGATAATTGAAATATTACTTCATAATATCCTTTCAGTCTTTATTTTAATAATTTTTCAAAATCAAAATAACTTATCAATAATTTTGTCTCATCACTTACCTACCTCGGATTATTTGAATAGAACCCTGAAGTATTTCTGTACTTCTAACAATTCCGCTGACCCGTTGTTCAAAAACTTTGCAAGTATAGAAATAAACACCTTCGGAAACATCATTTCCTTTTAGATTTTTTCCATCCCATTTGATATCCGGATCTGAAGTTTGAAAAACGACGTTACCCCAACGATTATAAATTTGTAAATCAATCGCATCTACAAAACAATAAGGGAATGGAATAAATAAATCATTATCCCCATCATTGTTTGGCGTAAATACATTCGGTAAATTATAGATTGGACAATTATCCTTACAAACAATATTACTGAAAGCACTTTCATTAAAGAACGTATCTACCGCAGTTACAGCATAACATCCGGCGATTCCAAAATCTGGGAAATGATCATAATCCGTAATCAGAGAATTCGGGATCGTTTCAACCAATTGGAAATCAGCTCCTTCAAATTGAGCATAATAGATATTATAAAAAACCACATCATCCGTTTCTTCACAAATTTCAATCGGATTTTTCCAAGTCAAACTATTTACAAGATTATCCTCCGATTCGCAATTGGCTGCTCCAATGGTACCCAACTCATCACAGATGTTTAGAACCTCAAGTTCTGGAGGACATGGAGGAATAGTATCCAATGGAATTCCACATTCCTCTTGTGAATCGTTGAAGATTGGATTAATTATTCGATCAATACCATAAGAACCAATACTCTCAATTTTATAACAATATTCTTTTCCATTTATCAATCCGGTATCCGAATAAGATGGCTCAAATGAAACACCTATAGAATCAAAAACACCGACAGCATTTTCTCGGAAGATGATGTATTTAGAATTATCCCAAGGGACATCATAATCCCAGGACAGGTTATTTATATTGTCGGTAGATGCAATACTTAAGAACACAGAAGATGCAGGTTGAGTAAAGTCATTAGGTTCCATTTCATTAGCATCAAATTCTATCTTATAACTATAAGCCTGGTCAGCTGTATTCAATCCAGTATCATCAAAAATGGTATCGTTTGCTTCTGCAAAAGTTGGAGATACAAAAGAAGCTCCCGGAATCAGTTGATAATCCGTATCCGCAGGATTAATTCCAACCGCTCGGAAAACATTATAAATATACGGTCCAGGATTAACGATCGTATCTAAATCCTCTGGATTTGGTTTAGACCAAACGACCTGAATCTCTCCATTATTCGTATCTGTTGTTTTTACTGTTACATTAGTAATCAATGGAATATCCCGACTTAGCTGAACACAAATGGAATCAGAAGGGAGACTCGATACAAAATTAAAAGGAAGATTAGATGGAGACAGCTGAGCAAATCTTGCTTCGACTCTATAACAATAAGTCTTGCCTCTTTCTACTGCTTCGTCCAAATGATAATAACGACCATTCAGTGTTTCTTTCGTTGGAGTAATATTGAGCAGGGTATAACCTTGACCTTCCAGCCCCGGATTACAAGTGTCTATTGGAATAGAATTAGATCCTTCTTTTCTCCATACATTAAAACCTCGGAAGTAGTCATCTGCCACATCATCACAGGCATAAGGTAATTCCCAACTGAGATCAACTCTACCACTCCCTGGTTCTGCTTGCAAATCCAAAGGAGGTGGACCAACTACCTTTATCCGGACTGTTTTTAGTGTCGAAAGATAAAGGGTATCCCCGGAAGATATAATTGCATAATCGTCAGCGGTTCGGAAAGTGACGCTATAATACTGATCTGCAATGTGTTCACATTTGGTTTCCCAAGAGAACGTTCCTGTCAAAGGTTGTTGTTGATAACCAGGAGCAACATTGAAAACAGCAGGACTAAATTCTAAATCAAAAGGAGCACCAAAACCTTGAATATCAACTCGCTGAGTTGACTCCGAAATAGGAGCAGTTGCAACAACATCGAATTCTAAAGTTTCTCCAGCAATAACACAAACCTCATCCACTGTTTCTATCTCTGGAGGCATATTATCACAAGACACCACAAGGATTTGCATATCACGAATCATGGTATCAATTGCAATTCCATTTCTATGCTGAATAATATACATTGCAATGTTATACTCGCCGGCTTCTTTTGGGCTATCCCATTTAAATGTTCCGGTTACAGAATTTAAAGAGTGACTATCCATTAAAGACTCATTAACTTCACTCGGATCTTCATATAAAGGAACTGGGGTTTGGTATGCTTGAAAAGGAACGATTAATTCATAAGACAAACTGTCTCCATCCGGGTCCCATGCTGTTGGATTATGAACGAATATTTGATCGATACATGCAATATCAATTGGAGCCTGAGAAAGAATAGGAGAGTTATTTGGCCCCTCGAAATTTGGATTATAAAAGGTAACTGTTGTTTCTAAATAGAAAGGGACATTTTCCGAATTTGGCCAATTTACATTTAGAATTCCTCCATTACGATTCGGGTCTGTCATCGAAATTACATAATGAGCAATCCCCGGATAAGTATGGGTCGCAATATATTTATTGACTTTAGTATCATTTCCGAGAGGAACTCCATTTCCGTTTCCATTACTTCTTCCGACCTTTTCACAAGGACCACCGACAGACCAGCAGATTTCTAAAGTATCCCGATCAGCAGCGACACTGCTTTCTTTGGTATAAGTAGTAATCGTTGCTTCGATGGTCAGACCATCAATTATTCGATAAGTAATTTCACCTGCCCGATTGTGAGTTGCGTAAGCATTTTGAAAAGCAAAACAGCAAAGAAAGGTGATTAGAATAGGAAAAATATGTAATTGTCGTTTCATTCGAAAACTGTTTGAATTACAAAATAGGAATAATTGGGCAGAAAGGTTATCATATGGACGTCATGTCATAGCTTTAAAACACGTCCTACATTATAAAAAACGTAAAAAATGAGCAAATAGTTTGTATTTACCCCCTAGTTTATTTACAGTTTCGAAAAGTTTATTTCTAAAAATTGATTAGATGAAGTTTTTCCTTGATTTATCTTGTTGAAATTTCTCTTGATTAAAAGCCTTGGATTGTCCTTTGGGAATGGAAAGAGACTGCCAATTTTTACCTTTTATGGCTTTGGAAATCACCACCAATTGGCCAACATGATAACTGTAATGTCCCAACTGTCGATTAATCGCCTCAAGTACAGAGTGGCCTTCGTTTCGGATATAAGCGACCTTTTCTAAATCTTCTACCTGGAGTGGATCAATAGCTGTGAAAACGGCATTCCACCCTTTTTCCCAATATTCCATAAGATCAGCTTTTGTTTTAAAATCATCAACAAATTCATTCTCGCGATTACGCCATTCTTTTTCACCATCAGAATTTAAAAAATCCGTCCAACGAGAAAGCATATTCCCAGCCATATGTTTGGCAATTTGGGCAGCGTTATTAGAGTTTTCTTCAAACCGAAAATGAATTTCTTCTTCTGTTAATCTTTCTAAAGATTGATCACCCATTGATTTATAATAGCGAAAAAGTTTGCGAATGTTTTCGAGGTAGTTTTCTTGGAAAGTCATAATTAAGAATTAGGGTTAAAAAAGTGTACCATCAATTTGATTGTATCTTATATAATAAACAAGACTTAGATCGTATTTGTTTTATCAATTCGCTCGTCTCTGAGTATGAAAAATCGCTTTATTATCTTTAACGATATTATGTAATTGAAGAGTCATTTGAAAAACAACCATTATCGAAATTGAAACAAGTGATAATCTATGCACATAGATCAGTCTCTGAGAAAAAATCTGTTTTACATTCCTGTCTTTTGGAAGTGGGATTCGATCATCTTCCATTAATCTAAAATACAACTAGTTTTGTTTTTTATGACTCTTTAAAACATCTTGGGGTCTCGGTTCGAACCCCTAAACTCCCAACATATTCTTAATAAAGGAGGTGTAAACTATTTTCAAGAATTAATTTTTTATGAAACGAAGCAAAAACTTTAGTCACTCTTTTTATTTTATGTTTAGTAGCATCTGTCTTATATTTCTTGTGATAAATGTAAGCTCTTGTAATCAACAAATTCCTAATGAAGTCATTAGAGATTATGTGCTAGAACAGATCGATAGCAATGTAGTAATTTCTTATCGCTATAAATTACATTGGGATAACCGATTCAATGAAACAAAGCATTTGGATTCTGCTGAAATGACCTATGTGAAAATGGAAAATGCTCCTCATAGTTTTGGATTTCATGCGACTGCTTATGGGAATGATTATATTTTTGACGGAGTAAATTATAAAGAATTTGAGCATGAAGAGAAAACCATAGTCAGGCATGATAAAGATGAGATTAGAGAAGATGCTAATTATTTTGAAGGGTCTTCTTTTTTATCAATGAGCCCGATAGGATTATTAAATGACAAAGAATTTGAATCGGTCTTTGATGCTTCTAATGAGGAGAAACGATTTGCTGTTTTTAAAGAAGTCACATCCTCAAAATCTGTCTCGGATGATACGCAAATGGTATATAGAGAACAGTTTATTTTTTTAGATAAGGAATCTTATGTAGTTGATCAAATTCGAAACATCACAATTAAGAAAGGGGATACCTTGCAAATTTTAGATTGTTACTTTTCGGATTATAAATTTAGTATGGAGTCTTATGATTTTTCTTCCACCTTAGATTCTAATATATTGAATTATCGAGAAATTGGAATAGAAGACGAAGATACGGAAAGAGAGGATGGGCAAATAAAAGTAGGGGAGAAGCTTCAAAATAAAATTTTTCAAGATGTGTCAGCAAAAGACGTTGCTATTTTTGGATCAACTAAAAAACAGAGTTTGGTGATGTTTTCATTTATAGGTTGTGGAGGATGCGAATATGCTATGCATGATTTTTTTGAAAAGAATTACAAATTCAAAGAGGATATAGATTTCTATTATAGCAGTCCTGTTGATAAATCTTCGACACTGAAATCTTATTTGATAAAAAAAGAATTTCCATTTAAAGCATTCGGATCAGAGAGTAAAATGAATGAAAGTTTCTCCGTATTTTCGTATCCAACTTTTGTTCTGATTGATGCAGACGGCATTGTTCAAAAAGTCATATTTGGATATGATGATGAAGTACGTAAATTAGTATTCGATCATCATCAATTTAAAAACTGAGGTGAATTGGTACTTTTTAAAATAATAAATTCCTCTTTTTTAGTATCTAGTATTAAAGTGCTTTCGACAAAAGGAAGGTTGCCAAGCCAGCCACCAACTCTGGTAAATGGAGTCATGAATTTTTGATATTTGGTATACATGTCTACATAACTTATTCTTCGCAATTCAAGAATAGCATTCCCTGTTTTTATCATTTTATCAGATTTTTTATGATGGATCGGTAACTGGTCTCCCCATCTATTTCCTTCGTATTTAATCTCTTTGGTGTTTATATCCGTATAATTATCAAAGCGATTTTTTGCAGTGATTAAGCCAAAAGCACTGCATCCAGAATCATAGAATAATTCTAATTCTTTTCCATTTATGGTAGCAGGCAACATAAACCGTCGACCTTTAAAATCAAAAGGTTTAAAACCAGAAATGGAAGCCATCCATTGAGGACGTTCATTATAAAATTGTAAGTTTTGATTTTTAAAATCAATGGCAGTAATTCGTTGATCCATAAAATCACTACCGATCGTTCCTATAGAAATTTTACTAATGGTGTCATTTTTATTAAAGGAGGTTCCATAATTTTCAAGGATTAAAATCATGGAAGCTTTTATATGGTTCCCACCTAGAGTGAAACTGAGGCTTTCAATATAACGATTTTCTTTTTTTATAACTTCTTTAAAATTTAAACCCGCTTCTTTTAATGATTTTAAACCATTTTCATAGATAAAAGAATAAGGTGAGCCAGTATCAAATTGGAAATAAAAGTTATTGGAAAAACTGTCAATTTTCAGAGGAATTATTAATGCGGTTTTAGGTTCATAAAGATCTCCAATAGAATCATTTACCCATTCGAAATGTATGGGTTTTGCTTCACTAGTATATTCAAGGTAGTTTGGCTTTTCTGTGAATAATGCCTTATTGAATTTTCGTATGCCTATAAATCCAACTATAATAAAAAGTACAAGAATTGTAAGTAATGTATAACCTATCTTTTTTTTCATACTAATATTTTTTGCAATGTTGTTTTACAAATATATAGTACAAACCCAGGGAAAAGCTCTTTTTGATGCCGCCAAAAAGCCGCCAATTACCTGTTAACAGGATGGTTCTAAAATAAATAAAGAGGATTCTAAACTGCTATACACTTTTGAAATCAATTTTTAAAAATGAGTGAATGAGCGAATTTATGAATGAGAGAATACCCTTCCAAATGTAACAGAAACAAGCTTTATGCTAAGATATTTTCCAAATATTCACTCATTCTTTCATTCACTCATTTTGAAAAGGAATATTGAGCAAATCACTAAAGATTAAAGACTTACCCAAAAAGTGTATAGCAATTTAGCAGGATTTAAAAATCTCTATAAAAAGCGGATAGGTAAGTTCAAAAAGTCAAGATTATTCCTTTGTAATAAAATAGCGGTATGGCAAACGACGATAAGGTTTATCGCAATTGCAATGAAAAGAACGATTAAAATTAGAGGGAAAGGAATGAAAAATTTAGGAGCAATGAATGGTGAAATACATAGCAATAAACACATTGTAGCTGTCCAGATAATTTGAAAATTAATGATCTTTCTACCCGCTTCATCAACTAGTTCTGACTGACGTTTTCTTCTCCACATTATGATCGGAAAAATGATATTTCCAAAAGGGATTCCGAAAAGAGCTAAAGCTGATATGTTGATCATTTTAATAGATAAAATATCAGATTTTTCAGCCTTTGGTAAAGCAAGATACAGTTCATGAAAACTACTTGGCTCAACATTAAAAACATCCGAAAGCACTTTAAGTGTATGACCTTTAGGTTTATTATCAGTCGCCTCTAAACGCTGAATCGTTCTTAAAGATAAGCCCGTTTTTAGCGCTAATTCTTTTTGAGTAAAGCCTAGTTTTTTTCTTTGTGTTTGGAGAATGCTCATTACATTTAAAAATTATTTTGGATAATCTTTTCGATAAGTAAATGTAATGGTTTTGAATTACTTTAAACTGCTCTCAGGTTTTCTAAACACTTCGCTAAACTCTCTTCCCAATGTGGAACTTCAATCTCGAAAGTAGTTTTGATTTTATGCTTATTTAGCAAACTAAAAGGTGGACGTTTAGCAGGAGTAGGGTAGTCCTTGGTTTCGATTGCATTGACTTTGCACTCGATATTTTCAATTCTGAAAATTGCTTTTGCAAAATCATACCAGCTGGTTACGCCTTCATTACTATAATGAAAAACACCAGCCATTTTTGCTTTGTCGATGTCTCCGTTTTCTACTTTTTGAATAATAGTAAGCATCGCCAATGCAAGATCATGAGCATAAGTTGGCGTTCCAATTTGATCGAAAATAATTCCCAAGGTATCTCGTTCAGTACCGAGGCGGATCATCGTTTTTACAAAGTTATGTCCAAAAGTAGAATAGACCCAAGAGGTTCGTATAACCGTAGACATTGGAAGAATTTGTTGAGCGACTTCATCGCCTTGCAATTTGGTCGCGGCGTAGACGCCTTGAGGATTGGTTTCATCACCTTCTTTAAAAGGCGTATTTTGATTATTATGATAAACGTAATCGGTAGATATTTGGATCAATTGAGTTTGATGAAGCACGCAAGAGGTTGCTAGGTTTTTTACCCCTTCTACGTTGACAGCGTAAGCTAAATCTTTTTCAGTTTCCGCTTTATCAACAGCAGTAAAAGCTGCGCAGTTGATGCAGTAATCGAAATTGTGTTTTGTGAAATAAGCTTGTACTGATTCAGGATTGGTGATGTCCATCTCTGCAACATCAACAAATACAAAATCAAAGTTTTCGAATTGAGCAGTCAAAGCATTTAGCTCTTGACCGACTTGTCCATTTGAACCTGTTACGAGTAT
>CAKZTD010000346.1 GCA_937921595.1 uncultured Saprospiraceae bacterium | reverse complement strand
TCGTAGTTACTGTATCAGAATAATTCCCTCCAAAATCTCTTGCCTGAACTCCGAAAGTATATTCAGTCAATGGGCTTAAAAAATTAACCGAATAAATGGTTCCTGAAACAGAATCAATCAACTCGTTATCTTGATAAATAAAATATTTTTCAACATACTGATCATCAATCGAAGTTTGCCATGAAAGGTCTACCACAACTCCTGATACTTCTGCTGCTAAGTTAGTTGGAATACTTGGAGCAATCGTATCTCCTGCTCCTATTTCAAAATCATAAATTCTTACATAATCAACTTTCATTTGTTGAGGCCAAACACCATTATGGTCGATTGTTCCTCCAAGCCCACCTCCTACTGCGATATTGAGTAAGAGATGGTGTGGTGTATCAAAAGGCCACTCTTCAAATGTTTGATATTCATTTTCATAAGTGAAAATAATTTGATCATCATAATACCAATCCAAATGATCAGGATACCACTCTAAGATGTAAGTATGAAATGTATTAACGACATCATCCATTAGTACGCCACCACCTACTTGTGTTCCATCTTGATGGTTATACGCCCCCGTGTGTATTGTTCCAAAAACATAATTTAAGTTATTACCTGTGTGTTCCATAATATCCATTTCTCCAGCATCTGGCCAGTTACCATAAATCCAATCTGTTGGCAATGTCCAGATGGCTGGCCATGTTCCGCCAGTACTTGGCAACTTCGCTCTTACTTCTATTCTTCCATATAAAAAATCTCCTTTGTTCGCATTGTTCATTCGAGATGAAGTATATTCATTACCACCAATAGTTTCTTGTCGAGCTTCAATTATTAGGCAGCCATTTTCGATGCTGGAATTGTTCCCATCCGTGTAATATTGAGCTTCATCGTTTCCCCAGCCATTACCACCTACTTGAAAATTCCATTTACTTTCATCTACTTCAGTACCATCGAATTCATCAGACCAAACTATATCCCATTCAATGGCCGTAGTTGAAATTGTCAATATTCCAGGATCAGATTGATTGCCTGCCAAATCAGTAGCTCTGACATTTAGATTGTATTCAGTTTCGGGAGCAAGTTTTGTCAAACTAAAACTTGTGTCTTGAGCATACGCTAAAAAATTATTGTTATTAAAAATTTTATACCCTGTGATTACTGAAGTAGCATCAGTTGATTCGTTCCAAGTTAATTTTATGGTATGAACATCTGCTTCACTTGATAGGATATTTGGAATGGTTGGTAGATCAGCATCAACAGGGTCAGCCAATTTTATTTCAATCCAATTGATATTAAAACCTCCGCTTACTGCGGTTAATCTTATATTTTGTAAACCTTGCTCAAGTGGGATTGCTGTTCCTTCAAAAGTTTCCCAATTTTGCCAGTCTCCTGTAACTGGAATATTTACAGTTCCTACGTCAACTCCTTGACTTGAAATATTTATATCTCCTCCGCCACTTAAACTTGCAGTTCGAAAGCTAAAAATATAATCCCCCATCATTGGAATATCAATTTCATACTCCAACCAATCATTGCTATCGATATATCCTATATTCAGCCCTCCTCCTATATCAAGTGTATTCTCCGTTTGGATACCAAACATGTCGTTATAATCTTCAGCCTCAATAAAAATCTGCCCAAAGGAGGAAATTTGAATTAAGCTAAACAGCCCCAGAAAGGTCATTGCCTTCAAATTCATTTTTGTTTTTTGAAAATTCATTTTATTTTGTTTTATGAAATTGATTTAATACAATCTTTGGAATAGATCATAATGAAAAGATGAATTACAGGCATCTATAATCCCCAAGATAAATCAATTCTGAACAATAGATGAATTTGACTGGGTTTTCTAAAAGATACTCGATGCAAGTTGGAACATGAATCACAAACCAAAGGTTTATGATTCATGTTCATTTTTTTATTTTGTACCAAAAACTTCTTGGTGAGTATTTTTCTTTCCGTTTTTACAATCAAGAAATAAGTCCCATTAGAATATTGAGTAGTATTTACTTGGCAAGAAAGTTCGTTTTGGACATTCGCAGTATGTACTATTTTGCCAATATGATTGCACTTTGTTTAAATCCCTTTTTTGTTTTGGCAACATTAATAGGCTAATGCATAAAGATAGGAATTGTTCATAAAAAAGGGCCAAAACTAAAATCAGGATTGAGAAATGGTAAAATCCTTTCTCAATCCTGATTATATATTTAATTCAAAAAACCAAGTATTATTTACTCAATTCTTTGATTTTGAATGCAGCATTTTCTTTATACTTTGCATCTGTGATTTTCTTGTAAGCTTTTAAAGCTACTGCTTTATCACCTGCTTTCTCCGCAATATTTCCTTGCGCCCAGAAATATTTATCTGTTGCTTTATCACCAGCCAATTCAACCGCTTTATTGATATGTGTTAAAGCATTGGTCTTGTCTTTTTGTTTTTCAAAAGCCTTTGCCACATAGTAATGTACTTTGTGAGACTCCTTAACTTCTAAGAAAGCTTTACCAGCTTCGATAGATTCTGCATATTTTTTTCCAGAGTATAACTTACTCACTACACTACCTGCTTTTTTAACAGCTTTAGCGGCAGATTCTGCTTTACCAGCTTTTTCATACAAGTCAGCAGAAGTAAAATACATCTTGATCGCATCTACAGACTGTCCTTTCGCTTTTAACGCTGCAGCTTTTCCTTTATAGATTGGTGGATAAGCAGGATTCATTTCGATTCCTTCATCAAATAAACCCATCGCCTCATCGGTAGCTTTTGCTTTTAATTTTTGATTCCCTAATGAGTAAGCAGCTTTAGCTAGGTTCTTCTTAGCTAAGCCTAATATTTGTTCATTTTCCTCAGTTTCAGCAGCTTTTAGCGCTGCTTTAATTTTGTCATAGCCGTTTTGATAGTCTTTACTTTTCAAACTTGATAAACCTTCATTATATAATGCTGTTGCTGTTGCATCCTGCGCTTGTACCGTCAAAAGAGCACTCATAGCAAACATAAAAACGAAGGTGAATTTTGTTAAAAAGTTCATGGATATTTTTTTTGGATAAATCATAAATACTTTCTTTTAGAAATTTAAATGTGAAAAGTCACTAAAATAGAAAAATGTAGATAAAGAATCCAATTAGATATTGTTAAAAAAAATGTAAAGTTTTATTAATGAGCTCTATCGACTGATATTCAAGGATAATTGTAGCTTATCAGACAAAAAATCACAACCGCAAATCAATTTCAAGTCTACAAAAACCAATTTCAAAGGATCATTCTACCATTTCACCAATTACATTTTCATCCTCTCTCCTAAGTACTTACCTTTGAAATAATGAAAAGACAATTCATATTATTGATTCATTTTGGGTATTGGGCTCTGTATCTAGCGATGCTTTGGCTATTCTTTTTGGCAATTCAAGTAGGACATCCTATTCAGAATCGAATCGGATACGTTATTGGTATTGGTTTTTCCCTTGTTCTTTTGCCTTCTATTTTAGGATTTTATCTGTCATATTTCTTTTTGTTTAAAAAATATCTTCAAGATCGAAAAATACTTTTACTCCTTGGATACACATTGATAGGATTATTTTTTATAGCTTTTATAAGTGCAGGATTCATCTCTTTGATTTTTGGAAAAGACATGATGTTTAAAAGTGGTTATGAATCATTTTTTACAGAATTGTTTCTTATCGGAGTTATCAGTGTTATACATGTAGTTTTAGGTTTTATAATAAAAGGATTTATTTCTTGGTATGCTGATTTAAAAATAAAAGAAAAGTTACAAGGTCATACTCATAAGATGGAGTTGGAATTGATCAAATCAAAACTAGACCCTCATTTTCTTTTTAATACGATTAACAATATTGATGGGATGATGATTAAAGATCCCGAAGTAGCTTCTAAATATTTGGATAAGCTTTCTACTATTTTAAGGTTTATGTTGTATGAATCCAAAGTTGAAAAAATTCCAATTTTAAAAGAGATAGAGTACATTCAAAAATATATCGACCTTCAAAAAATCAGAACCGTAAATCCTGATTTTGTAAACTATACCGTAAATGGGACGCATATCAAACATCAGATTCCTCCAATGTTGTTCATCCCTTTTATTGAAAATGCTTTTAAGCATGTTGCAGCTAAAAAATCATTCCATGCAATTGAGATAAATATTTTAATTGAAAAGCAAAAGATCATTTTTAAATGCAACAACAATTTTAATCCAATTCGAAAAGCATCCAATACTGAAGGTGGTGTTGGCAATGAATTAATTGAAAAACGATTGCAACTTTTATACCCTGGCAAACACCATATTCAGAAATCAGAAACTAACGATATTTATTCTGTTGAACTTACAATTTTCACAAATGAAAATTAATTGCATCATCATAGAAGATGAACCGATTGCATTGGAACGAACAAAGTTCTTTGTAGAGAAACTTCCATTATTACATTTAATGGCTTCCTTTGACAATGCCATGGATGGGTTAGCATTTTTAAAATCTAATCCAATCGATTTAATCTTTTTGGACATCGAAATGGAAGGCTTGACAGGGATAGAATTGCTCGAAAATACTACGATCAATGCTCAAATCATTATCACCACAGCCTACGATCAATATGCCCTAAAAGGTTACGAATTAGATGTAGTCGATTACTTATTAAAACCATTTTCATTCGAGCGATTTATAAATGCAGTGGATAGAGTAAAAGTCGATTCAAAGAAAACAGTTCAGCAAGATTTCGTTTTTATAAAAACAGCACATCGCTTAGAAAAAGTAATGGTCGATGATATTTTACATATCGAAGGCATGGGAGAATATCGAAGAATTTATAGCAAAGAAAAACAAATTATGACTTTACAAACCTTTACGGAATTAGAGCAAATGTTTGCTCCATCGACAATCTGTAGAGTGCATAAATCTCATATGGTTGCCATTAACAAAATCGATGCTATCGAACGAAACAGAATATCAATTGGCAAGAAACTGATCCCTATTTCTGAGACTTACAAAACCGGTTTTTATCAATTTATTAATCCGAAATTATAATGCAGTACTCCATAGAAACCCAGAACCTCAGTCATAGTTTCTCGAAGGATAACACCTTGCTTAAAAGCATAAATCTACAAGTTCCGCAAGGCAGTATTTTTGGTTTTCTAGGAAAAAATGGAGCCGGTAAAACAACTACGCTAAAGTTGATTCTCGGTTTATTAAAAATTCAAACTGGAACGGTTTCTATTTTTGGAAAATCTTTAAAACCAAATCGAATCGAGCTTTTAAAAAATATCGGTTCTTTAATTGAGTCCCCTTCTTTCTATGCTCATTTAAATGCAAGAGATAATTTAAAAATCCTCCAAAAAGCCTTCCAGTGTCCGGAAGAAAGAATTGACGAGGTTTTAAAAACGGTTGGTTTGCTTGAAGCAGGAAAAAAGAAAGTCA
>CAKZTD010000345.1 GCA_937921595.1 uncultured Saprospiraceae bacterium | reverse complement strand
TGCAATGCCTGCCTGATATCCATAGCAATAAAATCTGAAGTGACATTTGTATCCATTCCGGTCAAGATCGCAACTAAGCTTTCATCTGTTTTGTTGAGCGCATCGAAGTGACGAGTATTTGTCACGATCGTTTGATCCATGAGTTGAGGATTATCAACAACGGTATCATAGAGTGTCTCTTTTAAAAAATCGATATTCATTTGATTTTTTGCAGAGACCGGGATAAGGTTTGATTTTGAAATCAAACCAATTTTATAGTAATCCTCTGGTTTTGTATATGGATTAAGGTCCATTTTGTTGGCGATAAAAATTCGTTTACTATTTGCGGTAAGGGCTTTACTTCCTTGTAGAAAACGACTCACATCTTCCCACAAATCTTTAGGGGCAGATTCAATGACATCGAAGACATAAATGACGACCGTAGATTTTGAAATCTTATCCATGGTTCGTTCGACACCTTCTTTCTCAATCTGATCTTGGGCCTTTCGGATTCCGGCAGTATCGATCAATCGAAATTGAATCCCTTTAATATTCAAAGCTTCCTCAACTGTGTCTCTCGTCGTACCAGCGATCGCAGAAACAATTGCACGTTCTTCATTCAATAGAGAATTTAGTAGGGTAGACTTACCTGCATTCGGCCGACCAGCAATTACAGTACTTACACCGCTTTTGATGACATTGCCAAGGTGGAACGATTGGATCAATGCTTTAATTAAAGATTGGATTTTTAGGATAAGCGTTTTGAGTTCACCCCGATTGGCAAACTCTACATCTTCTTCACTAAAATCTAATTCCAATTCAATAAGGCTAGCAAAGTCAATTAACTGTTGTCTTAAGTTTTTTATTTCATTTGAGAAACCACCACGCATTTGTTGCATGGCGATCGAATGTGTCGTTTCCGAAGAAGAAGCGATTAGATCAGCCACGGCTTCTGCCTGCGATAGATCCATCTGTCCATTGAGAAACGCACGCAAAGTAAACTCTCCCGGATTCGCCATTCGAGCACCTTTTTTTATAAACAACTGAATCAACTGTTGGATGATATATTGTGATCCGTGACAACTTACTTCAACTACATTTTCTTTGGTATAAGATTTTGGTGCAATAAAAAGGGAAGCCAAAACTTCATCAATGATTTTTTCGTCATCACGTATCGTTCCAAGATGAATCGTATGAGAATCTTGTTCGGAAAGACTTTTACCATGGAAAACACCATCTACAATTTTAAGGGCATCAGGGCCAGAAAGGCGAATAACTCCAATGGCTCCGACTCCGGCTGGAGTGGCTAAAGCAACAATGGTGTCGCTGAGGTTGTGGTTTGCGTAAGACATTCCACAAAGATAAATTAAAAATCAAAAACGAGGAATGAAGAATTGAAATTCCTCATTCCTTATTTTAAATTCCTAGTTTCTCAATATCCATCGAGCGGATAAAGCAGCAGAGTGTAACTGAGTCGTTCTAAACGGTCCATCGAATACTGCACGATAACCTATGCCTCTTCTTAAATCTAATCCGATTTCTAATCTTTTTCGAACAACAATTCCTACACCGATTTGAGCAAAAACTCTTTGATGAAAAGAATTTTTCAATTCCATTTGTGATTCAAAAGCATCACTATAAGTTGACGTTTCATAAGTATTATTTCCTCCGATGTCACGTAATGATCGATCCATATCTTGTTCAACAGTGGTTATATTCTGATGCCCACTCACATCCATATGGCCTCCAAAAGAATAACCTAAATTAGTGCCACCACCAGCATAGAGATTTATAAATCCTAAGGATACGCGTTTTGTCATTGAACTTTCTAAACCGATTTCGCTAGTCATAGAGGTGACCGATAAATACTCGTAACCATCATTCTTGGGCGTACCATCACTATTATAATTGTTATAGTATACACCATCATAACGACCGGTAGTACCTTGTAATCCTACGTTTAGTTCTGTGTTTCTTAAGCCTGGAACTTCTAGCGTCGCCGCGACTCTAAATTGTGGATTTTCACATACACCACCAAAATAATTGCTTTCGTCAATGTCGAGATTTTGGAAGCGATCTAAATTTGATGTAGTAGTGGTTTGGAGTAGATAATTGTAATCGAGATTGTTAATCATGTCTCGATCAACTCCAACGGAGACTCCGATTTTTTTGACTTTCCAGGCTGTAGGAATTGGAAGGTTTTGAGCGAATAGCGAACAGGAGAATAGCGTTGCAACTGCAACGAGTAGTACATTTTTCATATGCTTTATTTTTTTAAAAAATTAGTAAATACTAAAAAATAGACAGATCACAATTGATGAAAATTAGGTCTGATTACTTAATTAATAATACGGGATATTAACGACGCAACGGAAGTCAAAATATATTTTTAAAAAATAATTAACATATTTGACGAGAGATCTTAAATTCCTTTATAAACAACAAAAGCTGAATACCCGTTACGAGTATTCAGCTTTTGAAGATTAAAAAAAACATTCCTTAGTTTAAAGAAAAATTAGGAACATCAGATTTTTCTGTATTGTAAAAAGTGAGCATACTGATTTGCACTTCCATAAATGAAGTCAATGGCAAATCTGCAATCATGTCCATTACTTCCATTTCTGAGTTGGCTTTGAAAACAGCCCAGAGTTTAGAATTTTCTAATGAAAGCGCATAATTAGTTAATCGCCCTTGAGTAAAAAATTTATCAATGGCTGCTCTTTGGTATGGGATTAATCTCATGAAGTCTTCAGTAAGAACTTCAGGCATTGAGAAATCCACCATAAATTGATATTTATTATCCATTTGATTTTTTTCAGATTAAATGGGGTTCATTCGCCCATTGTATTTACAAAACTACTACTTAAATGGTTTTTCTTTTAGAAAAGTTATAGACTTAACGTTAAATAAAAGAAAAATAACATATTATGAAATGTAAACGACGAAACTAAGACTTGAGTATTAATCGTCTTGAGATGATCATAGAAATTATACTCATTACAATAGCTACATATCCGACATATTCATAATGTAAAAGACTACCATCTTCATTAGTGTCTATTATCATTCCTGCAATAAGTGAGCCGAGAAACAAGGCAAACTGGTTTGCAGAGGCTCTAAGGCTCATAAAGCTAGCTCTGTTTTTTGAAGATACCACTGAGGTAACCATTGTGGTTGCAGGTACATTTCTACCACTTGAAACGACAAAGTAGGAGGAAGTAACGATTATTGCTATGATGATAGATACTGGAGGGAGGTTGGTAATAGCATAAATAGAAAACAATGCAAATACACTAGAAATCAAGAAAATGCGAACGTGCCCATATTTATCAGAAAGTCGACCAGCGATTGGAAGGAGTATTGCTGTCAGTATTCCACCAACAAAATAGATATAAGGAATCTCGTATTTTGAAAAACCAATATTGAGCTCCATATAAGGAGCAATAAATGGAATGATCGTAAAATGGCCTAAGATTAGAATGATGGAAAAAAATAAAGCTCGAAGTTGATTTGGATCATTAGCGACATTTTTTAATACTTGTATCGGAGCTTGTTTACTGCTTACATTTTTTAAATGCTTCGTCATCGATGGCATAAAACGATACAATAAAAGCATCATTATAAATGCCAATATTCCAACTACTATAAAAGGTGCTCTCCAATTAAAATATGCTGCTAACCATAAACTGATCGGAACCCCGACTACAGAAGCCACGGAAAATGCAGTCATGATTAATCCCATAGATTTACCTCTTCTTTCTAAAGGTGTAATATCTGCAACGATTGCTAGAACCAATGCTCCGAGAACACCTCCAAACATTCCAGTAAATGCTCTGGTAATTAGGAAAAATAAGAATCCATTGGATAATGCACAAGCAAACGTTCCTATAGTGAATCCAAGATAACAGGCAAGTAAAACTTTTTTTCGATCATAACGATCAATATACATCGCTCCGAAAAATCCAATGATTCCAGCGGATAGAGCATAGACAGAAACAATCCAGCTAAACTGCCCAGGAGTGATATCAAAGAGTTCCATGAACTGAGCTCCCAATGGCATTACGATCATAAAGTCCACAATGTGTGTGAATTGAGTAACGGCCAGCATTAATAGTAGATAACGTTCTTTTATCATCTAGGGTGCTTATGAAAAATATAAAAACAAATCCTACAGACTTAAGTTCTAAAGATATATAAAAACTCAGCTCTCACTCCTCCCATCTCTTGGTGATAAAAACAAAAAACCCTTGCAGCAAAGCCGCAAGGGTTTTTCTTATAGAAAGATTTAAAAAATCTTATCTCTTAATTCCTAAAGCTTTCAAAGTTTCAAAGTCAAGGTTTCCAACAGGAAGACCATTGTCTTTTTGGAATTTTACTAAAGCAGCTTTAGTATCACGACCCATAACGTTATCAGCACCAGCAGCACCTACGTTAAAACCTCTAGCGATAAGAGCATTTTGTACCTGACGAACTAAAGCAGAAGTGATGTCACCACCACATACAACTTCTCTCCACTCAGTGAATCCACCAGCTTTAACCAATACTCTCTTAGTTACAGTACGAGTTTGTTCTGGAACATCGATAGTACGAGTAGCAGCAGGAGACTTAACAACTCTTTTAGATTGTTTTCCGTATTGAGCAGGAATATCAATCATTCTAATACAGTCATCAGAAGGATTAGAAGCATCAGCATAAGCATATCCATCAGGACATCCAGATCTTACTCTTCTTGTGTATTCTTTGTATACAGGATCAGCAGTTTGTTTTTTAACACTTGCTGGAACGTCAACAACTCTTCTTGTGATTGTTTTAGTTTCTTCAGGAATAGTAATCGCTTCTTCAGTAGCAGGAGTAACTAATACTTTAGTAGTAATAGTTTTAGTTTGCTGAGGAACAGTTACTGATCTTGTAGTCGCAGGAGAAGCAACAACTCTTTCAGTTCTAGTTCCGTATTTAGCAGGAATAGCAACTTCTCTTGTACATTGCTCACCTTGAAGTGTCCAACCTGATTCACAAGAACCCATTACTTGCTTAGTGATAGTACGAGTTTGCTCAGGTACTTCAACTAAACACCATACTAAACAGTCGTTAGGATCTGCAGAAAGACAGTTTCTGTCCGCTTTTTTCTTAACCCACTTAGTAGAAGCAGGACGAGTAACGATAGTCTCAGTATCAGTTGTGTAAGGAACTGGTTTTTTCTCGATACGAGAAGAAGCAGCTTCAAGAAGTACATCTTTTACTGTGTTAGTTTGGTAAACAGCAGGAACTGTTTCTAAACGAGTAGTAGCTTCTTTAACAACTACAGTTTGAGTTTCGTTTTTGTAAACAGCAGGCTTAGTTACCATTCTAGTAGAAGCTTCTTTTACAACGTAAGTTTCTGTAACGTTTTTGTAAGTACCAGGTACTGGTACCATTTTGTAACATTCGTCAGTTCCAGAACCGCCAGCAGCCATTCCGTCCATATATCCTGAAGGACATCCAACTCTGTATCGCTCAGTTTGAGTAGTATAAAGAGCAGGTTTTTTCTCAATTCTTTGAGAAGAAGCTTTTACAAGAACATCTTCAGATTCAGTGCCATAAGTAGCAGGAATTACTTCAACTCTTTGAGTTGCTGCTTTTACAACAATAGTTTGAGTTTGGTCTTGGTACTCATCTGGAATCATACATTTTGCATAACATTTCCCAGGCTCCTGGTTAGGAATATTTCCTGGCTGAGCATAACTTGCGTATCCTAAAATAAGCGTGAATGCAACAGTAAGAATAAGGTTCAATCTTTTCATAATTAAATGAATTGGTTTTGATTAAAAAAAATTATTATTATAATATCAAATACCTTAAGTGTGAGTTTAAGATATTAGTTTCTTAACGAGTGTTCTTTGAATATTTTTTAAATAATTGGTAGTTCAGTCAGAAGAGGTCTATATAGTATGTTTTACTTAACACTTTGCTTTCTATGTCACGACTGCAAATTTAATAGATATTTTTGGGATAACATAAATAATACTTAGTAATTATTTTTGGATGTATCCCATGATCTGCAAATGCGGACATTGGTTGCACTTCTCCATTTTTAAAGAGGATTTTAATCTCTTTTTTAGAGGTACTATAAGCACTGTTGGTTTCCTGACCTTCAAAGAACAAATAATCGGTATCAATTTCTTGGCTTCCCAAGCTTTCTACAAGTTTCTGACGCAGTTTTTCCTTATAGTCACTTCCAAAAGCATTGTTATTTAATTCTACTCGAAATAATTTTCGGTCGAGGATGCTTTTTGATAAAAATGACAAGACAAAATCATCATGATCTCTCCATATTTTCAAGGCTGAGATGATGTCAAAATCATCTAGTTTGGCAAACTCTGTTAGTAACTCCTTCCTATTTTCCTTAAATTCATTTGGTCCTACTGGATTATACAGGAATCTATGAAGCGGTTTCGAACAATCGAGTTCTACACCTTGAGTTGCCAAATCTTTCGCTCTTTTCAATGCTTTGATCAACATTTGCTCAGAAACTAAAGACGTTTTATGTAAATATACCTGCCAATACATTAATCGGCGGGCGATCAAAAACTTTTCTATTGAATATATCCCTTTCTCTTCTACTACTAATTCATTGTCTACTACGGATAACATTTTTATAATTCGGTCATAACCTATGACTCCTTCTGATACTCCGGTAAAAAAACTATCTCTATTAAGGTAGTCCATCCGATCCATATCTAATTGACCTGATACTAATTGAAATAAAAATTTCTTTTTGTACCGATCTTGAAAGATTTCAAGGGCTAAATCTAATTGACCTTCAAATTGATCATTCAGCTCTTCCATGAATAGAACCGAAAGTTCTTCATGATGAGCATCTACCAAAGTATGCTCTAAAGCATGTGAAAAAGGACCATGACCTATATCATGTAATAAAATAGCAATGCAAACAGCTTTTGCTTCGTCTTCAGTGATTTCAACATCTTTGGATTTTAAAACCTCAATGGCTTGCGTCATAAGATGCATTGCACCAAGCGCATGATGAAATCGAGTATGCAAAGCTCCTGGATATACATAATGTGTCAATCCAACTTGCTTAATCCTTCTCAGTCGCTGATAAAATGGATGTTCAATCAGATCAAAGATGATCTCATAAGGAATCGTTATAAACCCATAAACCGGATCATTAAAGATTTTTTTCTTATTCATGACCGCAAATTACGGTTATTAGACAAAGAAGTTTACAAAATTAAGGGGCTAATCCTTCTAAAAAGTAATAAGCTTGATTTTGTATGCGTTAAGCTATGACATGTCAATTCCTAAATGAAGCTTTCTTCATCCTTTATCAAGACTGATTTCTATAAAAAAGGGTTGCATGCAGTTGGGAAGTTTTTCTACATTCTCAATTTTCTAACATTTTATTTAACTTTCCGTACTTTAAAGATATCAAGGAGCTGTAAAAAGTGACGGCACTTGTTTATATATTATAAATAGTATTAAAAAGGCATAATGGATTATTTTTCATTCTAAAGAGTTTATGTGTTGGGACAAAATTATGTTGGTTTATTTTTGATTTTGAAAAATCTTAAGAAAAATAAATTTATATAAGCTACCCGATCGCGAAGCAGGCGGATTCCGTCGAACTACTAAGAAGAAATGTAATGTTGGCTGAATAACTAAAATCACCAAAATCAAATGGAAAAAATAAAAATCCTCTGGGCAGACGATGAAATAGACTTACTGAAACCTCAAATGATGTTTCTGGAGAAAAAAGGATACGAAATTATTACGGTTACTAATGGCCACGATGCACTCGAAGAATGTGAAACCACTAACGATATCGATGTCGTCTTTTTAGATGAATCAATGCCAGGGCTTACAGGATTGGAAACTCTTTCTAAAATAAAAGAAATTAAACCAAATCTTCCGATCGTCATGATCACTAAGAATGAAGCGGAAAATGTGATGGAAGAAGCAATTGGTGGTCAGATTTCTGATTACCTCATCAAGCCGGTAAATCCTAATCAGATTTTATTGACACTTAAGAAAATTGTAGATTCTAAAAGATTGGTTCAGGAAAATACCGCTACCAACTACCAACAAGACTTCCGAAAAATATTAATGGAGATTAATAGTGGTCTTGATTTTAGAGAGTGGGTAGATATTTACAAAAAAATAATCAACTGGGAGCTTAAGATAGATGCATCTAATACATCAGAGATGAGTGAAATTCTCTCGATGCAAAAAAGTGAAGCCAATAGTGAGTTCTCCAAATTTGTGGCTAGGCATTATGAAGACTGGATCAACGATGTTGGAGAAGTGCCAATTATGTCTCATAATCTTTTACGAAGAAAAGTTTTTCCTGAATTAAAAGATGATGTACCTACTTTAGTACTGCTATTGGATAACCTTCGATTTGATCAATGGAAAATGATCGAACCAGTTCTTTTGGATTTGTTCAAAGTTGAAGAAGAAGATTCTTTCTATTCTATTTTACCAACGACAACACAGTATAGTCGTAATGCGATTTTCGCTGGGATGGTTCCTGGAGATATTGCAAAGAATTATCCAGATTGGTGGAAGAATGATAATGAAAAAGGAGGTAAGAATATGCACGAGCATGACTTGCTTGCTGAACAGATTCGACGGACTTTCCGAAAGGATATTAAATTTGACTATTTAAAAATCACGAATGCTCAGGCGGGACAGAAATTGCAGGATAATATCCTCAATTATATGAACAATGACTTATCGGTAATTGTGTATAACTTTATCGATATGCTATCTCATGCTCGTACGGAGATGGAAGTGCTTAAAGAATTAGCTAGTGATGAAACGGCTTATCGTTCGCTTACTTTATCTTGGTTTGAAAACTCTCCTTTATGGGCGGCTTTACAAAAAATCGCAGATCGTGATGTCCAGTTAATTGTATTAACGGATCATGGTACCATTCGAGTAAATCAACCGTCAAGAGTAGTTGGAGATAGAGAGACAACGACGAACTTGAGATATAAGGTAGGCCGAAATCTTCAGTATGAGAGAAAAGATGTATTAGATTTTAGAGACCCAAAGAAAGTAGGGTTGCCAAGACCTAATGTGAGTTCGACTTTTATATTTGCAAAAGAGGATAAATTTTTCCTTTATCCAAATAATTATAACCACTACAATAATTATTATCGAAATACTTTTCAGCATGGAGG
>CAKZTD010000344.1 GCA_937921595.1 uncultured Saprospiraceae bacterium | reverse complement strand
CTATATATTTTTAATTCCTGATTCATCTAATTTTACATGGCTCCAATATTGGCCACTCTCAATTCTTCTTAAATGAACTAAGGTGATTCCAAAGTTTCGAGCAAGCACAGCCTTCTTCGTTTTACCATCTTTAATGCGTTGCTTTAAAAGCTTTACTTTAGTTTCTGTTAGCTTCGCATTAGAGCCCAATTTTTTATTAGCAGAATCAAAGATGCCATGGTCATGCTGCCATTGCGTCAACTCAGTCCTAGTCACCCACTTTAAATTTTGCCAATGGTTATTGTTTTTATCTTCATCTAAATGAACTACGAATTCTCTTTCTTCATTTCCTTTAGGAACAAAATGTTCACCAACGAATTTATGGACGAAAATAGCTACGTTTTTATCTCCGACAAGTCGAATATTTAAAGCTTTGTAACCGCCTCTTAAAGTAGATCCTTTAAGCAATCTTTCTTCTAAATCTTTTTTGCTTACACTTTTGATTTTACCATAATTTGAAATATAGTAATCACTTGTTTTGGTGGGTTTGGGCGTCTCTACTTTTACCCACTTTTCGTTCCAAAAAGTTTTAACTTTTGCTATCTCTCTCATATTTTCGTTTAATTTATCCAAAAAGTCTATTCTTCTCTCATCTAGCTTAAAGGGGAAAACTAGTTGTATTTTACTAAATTATAAAAAAAAAGTGATTGAATGAAATAATTTAAATTTAAAAAATACTCAGTACTTACTTATAAACGTAGTTTTTTTGCAATATAAAATTATAAGTCACGGCTACGATTACTGCTACAATGACTTTTGACCACATATAATGTAGACCAAAAAACTCTGTAATAAAATACACTCCGGCAGTATTGAGAAGTAAACTTCCTGCAGATACTAAGACATACCGGAAAGCTTGTTGTTCAATCTTTCCTTCTTTAGCTTCAAAGACCCAATATCTGCCTAGTAGAAAGTTAGTGATTGCACCCAATGCTGCTCCCATAGCATTAGAAACCCAGTATAAAATTCCGAGAACTTCCGTGAAAAAAAACGTTGCGGCAAAATCTACTAAAGTTCCTGCTAAAGCTGCTACTTGAGCTGCTGCAAATAATTTAGTTAACGACTTTTTTTGTTTTGGAGTTTCGGCATTACTCATTGCAAAACAATATAAATTTGCAAAACAAGATTAGCATAAATACCTGCAAGTACATCATCTAACATCACGCCCCAGCCTCCTTTTATACTTTCTAATTTTCGAATACCTAATGGTTTCCAAATATCGAAAATTCTAAAAAGCACAAAACCAGCCAGCAAGTAATAAATATTAACCGGGATAAAAAGGATAGCAATCCAAATTCCAATGGCTTCATCAATCACGACCTTGGATGGATCTTTTCCCCATTCGGATTCCAGTTGATCAGTACAGTATACGCCAATCAATGTTGTAATGATGGTGACTATAACCAGAGGCCAACCATAAACGACTAAGCTAGGATCAAGTGTTTGCCAGATATAAATAAGAATCGCAGCAAATAAAGCTCCAACAGTTCCAGGAGCTAAAGGAGAGTAACCAGCACCAAAAAAAGTAGCTAGTGTTTTATATAGTATTTTCATTTTGCATTTCAGTTGATGAATCAAGTCACCTTCTGAATTGTTTTATATGACTTGTAGAGATTAAGAACAAAGATAAGAAATTAAATGGCTGGCTTCGTGTCTTCTTCTTGGGTTTCGTGTCCGTTTATTTTTTCACTCAAAAGATGTTTTTCCAAGAAAGCCTGAATTTCAACTGTCGTTGCATCTTCTCCAAATTGAATTGGTTTACTAAATTTTACAGAAAGCTTAACCCCTCTTTTTTTATAGCGCAATCCTTTTTTATCAAAAGCCTCTCGGAATCCACCAAGCTCAACGGGAACAACAATTGGATTAAAAGCTTTGATCAGGCTAGCCGCTCCTTTTCGAACAGGTGCATCTACCGTCGTCGTTCCTTGAGGGAAAGTAATCACCCATCCATAAGCCAATGCTTTTTTGATTTTGGAAGGAGCCTTGATATCTGAAGATCGAGCGACATCCTTTCCTTTGTGTCTCCATGCTCTTTTAACGGTTACAGCCCCCGCATAAGAAAAAACCTTAGGAAGCCATCCACCATCTTGCATGGTCTCTTCTGCGGCAATGTAATAAGATTTTACTCTTGGAAGCAAAAGGTAAATAGGACTGCTAAAGTTTTTTAAACGCCATTTCACTCTACCAAAGATATGATAGAGTGCCATTACATCAGCGAAATAAGTTTGATGATTAGACACAAAAAGGACGTTTGTTCCAGATAGGTCCATCAGATATTCCATCCCTTCGACCTCTGTTTTATTGACGATATTGAAACGGCGATAAGTCGCAGCACCAATTATACTGGTTAATACTCTTTTCAAAAGTACTACATTTCCGAATGGATCTCGGATTCTCTTACCCCACCTCGTCTTAGGAGGCCCTAAAAACTGCTTCCTTTTCTTATTTAAAGCTGCTCGCATGGTAGTATTTTATAGTAAGTGATTGGTTAAAATTAAAACTATAAAATCAAATGAACTTTATGAGTTAAATTTTAGCTAAGAAAGAAGCGATATTAGGTATTCTGCATTAGACGAACCCGAAAACCTAATGCCGTATTTTCTTAATTAGAAATAATTCCAAATTAGTAAAATGAAGAATTATTAATGGGCACTCACTTATTTTATGCTCTTCTTCAAACTTAGGGCTAATATCTTGATTGACAAAATAAGGAAGGGAGTTTAATGTTTTTTTATGGTTTTAAAGAAATGCTATCCAAATAGTCCCGAACTCAGATAACGATCTCCACGGTCACAAGCAATAAATACAATCACTCCTGATTCTAATTCTCCAGCCAATTTCAATGCAGCTGTAAAAGCACCACCGCTACTCATTCCCGCCATAATCCCTTCTTTGCTAGCGAGGTTTCTGGTCGACTGGGTTGCTTGTTCGGTACTTACATCAATAATTCGATCGACCCGATGTGGTTCAAAAATCTTAGGAAGAAATTCTGGAGACCAGCGTCTGATTCCAGGTATCCGTGAGCCATCCGTAGGTTGAGTTCCTACGATTTGGACCTTTGCATTTTGTTCTTTTAAAAATCGAGAAACGCCCATGATCGTCCCTGTCGTTCCCATCGCAGAGACGAAATGCGTGATTTGCTCATTCGTATCTCTCCAAATTTCTGGCCCAGTACTCTGGTAATGCATCCCATAATTATCAGGATTAGCAAACTGATTGAGCATAGTATAATCCTCTTGCTCAGACATTTCAATGGCCAAAGTTCTGGAATATTCAATGGTCTTTTTTGCTGGAGTTAAAATTACTTTCGCTCCATAAGCTTTCATGGACAGGACACGTTCGGCAGTGGCATTATCCGGCATGATGAGTGTCATTTTTAAACCCATGGTTTGAGCAATCATCGCTAAAGCAATTCCCGTATTTCCACTTGTCGCTTCTACTAATTTATCACCAACTGAGATTTCTCCACGATCCATTGCCCCTTTAAGCATACCATAAGCTGCACGATCTTTTACGCTACCTCCAGGATTTTGTCCTTCGAGTTTAGCAAAGATTTTTACTTTCGAATTTGGATTCAGGTGTTGAATTTCAACGAGTGGAGTATTACCGATTAATTGTTCGAGGCGCATTTTGTAAAAGTTTAATTGTCTTGAATTTTAAATGGTTGATTGAAATTATAGTTTTATGAAAGCTCAAAATGAAGATTTAAGGTATTCGGTATTAGGCATTCGGTACATCCGAAACCCTAATACCGAATACCGTCACTTCTAATGATTTAGCAAATTCTGAGCTAAGCGATTTATTGAATCTATAATTTAGATAATGCATTTTAATTTTATTTAAAAACAATTCGATCCAATTCCTCAGAATCATCAGTATTCATTTTCGCTTGATAATATACTTTGGAAAGGGGAGGAACGCTCCGTGTTAGCCAGACATTGCCACCGATGATACTGTTAGCTCCAACTATAGTTTTGCCACCTAAAATAGTAGCGCCCGCATAGACGACCACATTATCCTCAATCGTTGGATGCCTTTTTAATTCCGCATCTTCTTTTTTGACACTTAACGCTCCCAGCGTAACACCTTGATAAATTTTTACATGATTTCCAATAATCGTCGTTTCTCCAATCACCACACCCGTACCATGATCTATGCAAAAGTAATCACCGATAGTTGCTCCTGGATGAATATCAATTCCCGTTTTTCCATGAGCATGTTCGGTAATCAATCTTGGGATAATTGAAATATTCAAAGCTCTTAAAGCATGCGCAATCCGATAAGCTGAAATTGCATAAAATCCAGGATAAGAACGTATGATCTCATGAGGGCTCTTCGCTGCTGGATCACCATTAAACATCGCTTGACTATCTTGGGATAATTTTTTGTGAAGCGCTGGTAATTGATCAAAAAATGATTCTGCAACTTGTTGATTTGCACTACCCGAAGTTTCTGGATGGTTTCTTAATATTTCCTCTAGCCTTAATTCAAGTGATTTGATATAATGCTCAAAACTTTTTAGGGAAGAGAATTTTTTTTCAGAACGTTCTGTAAATAAAGCACCCAATAAATCATCAAAAAAATCAACGACCATTCCTAAGGGAGGACAACTAGGGCATTCTGAATGTTTGGTGAATAAGCTTTTTAAAAAATCGGAATTCATATTCATTATTTTAATGTCTGTTTCTAAATTAACGAAAAAGATTCCAATAAGTTGGTATATATAGAAGTTGTTCAAGAATGAATTGATGAATTATTTGCAAGTCATTGATTCCTAATAACATCAGCTATTTTAATTTTCGTAGCTATGGTAAGCCAAAAGAAAATAATTTTTGTCCTAGAAATCAAGCACTTACAACTATTTTTAGAACACATTCTTGAACAATTTTATAGATAAAAGGAGTTCACAGAATAGTTGATGATAGATTTTATAAAATAGCCTAAAACAAAAAACTCCCCTCAGAATGAATTCCGAGAGGAGCTTTATATATTTTAAAACGTGATTAATTTAAATCACACTTTTAATTAATCGTAGTAATCCAATCCAAGATGTGTAATCAAGTCTTCACCTTGTAAGTGACGAAGTGTATTTTTCAATTTCATCATCTGAACAAAAATGTCATGGAAAGGAGGGATTCCTTTTCCTGCTTGTGGTGATTTGAAATAGAAAGATAGCCATTCCTGAATGCCACCCATTTCTGCTCTGGAAGCAAGATCTAAAAAGATTGCTAAATCCAAAACTAAAGGTGCTGCCAAAATACTATCTCGACATAAGAAATCGACCTTGATTTGCATTGGGTAATCCAACCAACCACGGATATCAATATTATCCCAACCTTCCTTCGCATCTCCACGAGGAGGGTAGTAGTTGATTCGAACTTTGTGGTATAAATTTTTGTATAATTCAGGATGCTTGTCTGGCTCCAAAATTTCTTCTAAAACACCAAGTTTAGAAACTTCCTTCGTTTTGAAGTTATCCGGATCATCCAATACTTCACCGTCTCGGTTACCAAGGATGTTTGTAGAGAACCAACCTTCGATACCTAAAGAACGAGCTTTCAAACCTGGAGCTAAAATGGTTTTCATTAAAGTCTGACCAGTCTTAAAATCTTTACCACAGATCGGTACATTTAATTCTTTTGCAAGATTAACCAATGCCGGAATATCACAAGATAAGTTAGGTGCACCATTCGCATAAGGTACGCCTTTCTTGATCGCAGCATAAGCATAGATCATAGAAGGAGCAATATTAGGATCGTTGTTTTTCAAACCTTCCTCAAAACTTTCAATCGTCTTGTGGACTTTTGATTCTTTGATATAAATCTCAGTAGATCCACACCAAACCATAACCAAACGATCACATTTATTTTCTTTTTTGAACGTATCGATATCATTCATTAAGGCTTTGGCAAGTGCCATTTTTGTTCTACCTTTTTTGATATGAGTACCGTCTAATTTCTTGACATATTTTTTATCAAAAACCGCTTTCATCGGTTTGATCTTTGTCAAGTCTCTTTTCAATTTAGTAAGCAACTCTTTTTCCAAAACACCAGCATGAACTGCAGCTTCGTAAACGTTGTCTTCAAAAATATCCCAGCCACCAAAGACCATGTCTTTTAGTTGAGCTAGTTGAATAAAGTCTTTGACTTTTGGATTTCTTTTTTCAGTTCTTTTCCCTAAACGGATAGTACCCATTTGAGATAATGATCCGATAGGTTGTGAAAGTCCTTTTCTTACAGCAACAACACCAGCAATGAAGGTGGTTGCTACAGCGCCCATACCTGGAAGCAAAACGCCTAACTTTCCTTTTGGTTTCTTCAACATAGCAAGTTTTTTATGATTTATGTTCTCGTAGAATATCACGCTTTTAAAAAGCGGTGCAATGTACAAACAATTTTAAAATAATTTATTTCCGTAATTATCTAAAAAGGCTTTCACCTTCGTTTTTAATAATAATTGATAAACACCTAAGGCTAATAATGCTGCGGTAATTCCGCTCAACACATCAATAATATAATGGTGATTAGAGTAAACTGCCGAAAACCAAGTTGAAATCATCAAAACGGTAAACCCAATGATCCACCATTTTAAACGATAACGAATGGCAAAAAACAAAGAGATAATCGGAAAGGCACAATGTTTCGACGGAACAGCCGCATAGACATTGGCGTTTAGACTATACATATTTGAAAAAGTATCTACTCCAAAAAAATAATCGAAATTAATTAAACGTCCAGGATTGCCTGGAACCTTTTGAAAAGCACTATCTACTCCGTAAAGTTCCACATACCAAGGAGCAGCTGCCGGATACAAATATTGGAAAGCGAGTCCCAACATACTTACAATAAAAAAGGCAAACCAAAAATGAACCAGGGCGACTCTTTGTTTTGAAAAGAATAAATAAATACCAAAGAGAAAAGGAACAGGAATCCAGCAGATGTATATGATCGCACTATAAATGTCAAAGAATGTATTATTGTGAATCCCAAAATATTCATTGGCTGTGATCGTACCAGTAGATGTATTGATCCCAAACCAATCTAATTCCATTTGATACAAGTCTCCAATATGAATCGGCATGTATAAATAATTGGGATAGGCTCTGACAGAATCAAAAATAATCCAATATAAAAAGAGAAAAAGGAATCCTAGAAAAAGCTTTCTACCAATCTCACTAGAAAAATAAATCAATGAGCATCCGACCACCAAAATGAAATGATCTCTTCTTAATTCACCAACGCCATAAATCACCCAAAGCAGATAAAGCACTACAACAATAAAGTAAGGGATTACACTTGCACTAGAAAACCGTTTCCCCGCAAGGGCATGGATGTGCTCAATATTATTTTCCTTCAATGTTTTATTTTTAAACTATTGACCTTTTAAAGCTTGTCTGCTATGCTCCAATCTCCGAAGTGCTGTAATATTTGACATTACTGACAAAATAGCGATTGGACCAATGAAGATCGAAATTGCCTCAAAATTAATCAATGAAAATAACAATACCTGATCTGAGCCCATATAATGTGAAGTTATTCCGCAAGCGATTGCAGAAATACCAACTAACAATATTCGCTCGGGGCGTTGCATCCACCCAATACCACAATCTACTCCTAATCCTTCTGCACGAGCACGAGTATAACTCACCATGATTGATCCGATCATTGCCACAAAAGCAAGAACAGAACTCAAGAAATAATCAAACGAAACGAGGTAGTAACAGATTCCAAGGAACATAAACATCTCGCTATATCGATCTAGTACTGAATCGTATAATGCACCGAACTTAGATTCCATATTACCCAATCGAGCCAATCGACCATCCATCATATCAAAGATTCCTGCAAACAAAATAATCGCTCCAGCCCAACCTACATAGCTGTGATCGCCACGTACACCGGTTTCTGCCCCGATAATTAAAACTATCGCTGCAACGAAATTGAGAATAAGACCCATGGTTGTAATGGTGTTAGGACTAACACCCGCTTTGATGAGTAATTCTATAAAGGGGTTGATTACTTTATAGACCAATTGCTGACCGTAATCTTTTAACATAATGTGTATTTTCTAAAAGTTATGCTTATTCATGTTAGCAAAGTATCAAGTTAATAAGTTAGCGAAAGGTCTTCGCTTATTGTTAACTTATTAACTTGTTCCTCTGTTAACTTTGTTTTTTCTTAAAACTCTAAGCCAAGTCTAAATCGAATTCCTAATCCTTTGACTCCAAAGAGGCTAGGGATCGGAACATTTTCATTCTCTGGATTCAAATAATTTAATCGCTTGACAAAGTCAATAGTGACTAATTTGAAAATATTAGAAACCCCAAAACTCGCTTCCATATAAGGTTTCTTTTCCAAAGTAAAAGTCGATGTATTTCCATCTTGATCTACTGGTAATTGAACCAAATGTTCATTGCCTGGTAAGTTCGGATTGTTCTTGTCTGATATCCTTCCGTACAAAGCTTTGAAACTAATGATTTCTCTGAATTTTAATCTTCTTAATAATGGAATTTTATTAAAAATGAATCCATTAAAATAGTAGCGCATATTTACACTCGCGTATTCATCATGGACAAATTCTAAAAAGTTCATCATATTATAAGAATGATTTTGATAAGAATAAGTCTGATTCGCTCGTGGCATAAACATCGTTAGAAACGGCAACTCCTCTCCGAATACTTTTCCTCCTTCCAGATTGATATGAGCATATCCAAAAATAGAGAAATTCCATTTTTTAAACATATTCAAAGTCACTCGGTGATAGTTGTAATCTCCGCCGAGGAATCCATCGATTCCTGCTCGGTATTTCAAATTGAAAACTGGAAATCGATTAGGGATGCTATACCTATAATCTCTTGCCTGAATGAACTGCTCGTTTGGAGCCCATCTTAATTCTAAACCTACCTCCGTTGTGTTGATACTTGAAATGAATTGATCCGTTCCATCAGTATCGCTATATTTAAAATTAAACGAAGGACCTAAAGGTTTTTGTTTTCTACGTTCGAAAATGAAATTATAAGAAAAATTATTACTCTTTTCGAGTATGTAATTGAACTTATATAATTCATAATCCAATAACTTATCAACGACTCCTCTTTTAAATGAAAGCAAGAAATTATCTTCATTTACAAAGTTGAGACTTGACCCTGGAAAATCTGTATCCTTTTGATAAAAGAATCGAATTTCATGCCTCGGATTCATTTCAAAATTTTTATTGAAAGAATAAATAAATCCTGCGGAACCTCTTAATTTCTTTTCTTTAAAAGCATAAGTTCCGAGTGCTTCCAATTGTAGTTTTTTATTAAAAGTGGTATTGGTTTCACCTCCTATTCTGACTCTACTTCCTTGTACCGGATTGAAACTGTAAATTCCATTCAAAGGACCAAAATCTATCCCACCTACGGTCCAATATCCAGTCATCAATAAGTTGACGATATCCAGCGAATTTTTAAAAGCAGGAATCGTCTGAATGGTATCGATCATGGTGTAAATTGACTGTTCTTTTTCGTTCAAAGGAACAGGTCTGGCATCTTGCCAATATTCATCACCTCTATCAAATACCTCATCGTTGGTATCTACGACTCGCTCTGCACCATCATAATATTTATCCTCTCGCCGTTGATTGAAAACATGGTTTTTATA
The DNA here is from genome assembly GCA_937921595.1 of uncultured Saprospiraceae bacterium. Classification (GTDB taxonomy): domain Bacteria; phylum Bacteroidota; class Bacteroidia; order Chitinophagales; family Saprospiraceae; genus JAHDHW01. The sequence goes on along the minus strand of CAKZTD010000344.1, from coordinate 18,642 downwards.
AATGTTTGTCTTTCGACCATAAAAACCAACGCCTTTTTTATTGACTTTAAAATCTATAATAATCTTATCACTCGTCAACAACCAAATACTATCTGCAAAAGTAAATTCTTGTTCAATTTTCAAATCATCAACCCAGTTCATGTTGATCCGCTTGGTAATTCCCAAGTCTGCTTTTACAACCGTATAATTAGTATCTACCGTTACAAAAAGGCTTCCTACAAAACCGAAGTTTTGTTTATTCCTTGGCATAAAAGCTAAGTCAATACATTGTCTTCCCGCAACTTCAACCGTATCTAAAATATAGAAACGATAGAAATCCGCAGCAATCGGAGATAATGGTCCGACAAATGGTACATCAATAATCGTAATCTGTTTGTCATAGATATCGATATCCTGATATAGTGCATCTGTCAATTGAGAAATACCTTCCTCATCCCAGTAATCCTTCAAACCGGATTGGCTTACACCATCTCTAAATTCTTTAATAGAATTCGGTTTGTTCCGAAAGAAAATTTTAGATTTAGTTTCTTGAATATACATCGGAAGAAATGTCTTTCCATTAATCTCCGAGGTATCTACATTATCAAAAACGAATTGGAATTTTTTAAACACCTTTCGTTTTTTAAATTTCTCTGTAATATTATTCAAGTCCATTTGGACTTTTTCATATTTGTCGTACTCGTAAAAATCTTGTCCTTTGATTCGGTTTTTATCTTTGTTTTTGATGACATTTCGAATCAAGTCTACCGCAGGATTATTTCTCTTTCGATATCTTTTCTTTTTTGCAGTGACCGTTGCGGTTGCCAACAAAATTCCTTCCTCTTCTAATTCAACATCGATCGTCTGATTTTTATCTTTTATAACTAGAATTTTCTTGGTTTTATAACCAATATAAGAAATTTGCAAAGTATCACTTGCCCATCTAGACTCGATGCTGTAAACACCATTGAAATCTGTGGTTACCCCAACATTGGTTCCTGCAAAAGAAATATTTACAAAAGGAAGAGGCTCTTTGGTATTCGCATCGAGGACTTCTCCTTTTACTTTTGTAAACTTCTGCGCGATTGCTGTATTCCCGAAGGACATGCAAAAAGCAAGAAAAAATACAAACTTAAAAATCTTTAATGTGTTGCTTTGAAATCGTGGGAAATCTAATGTCATTATAAAACCTTATTAAAATAAGTAAATAAACTAGTTCAAAAACTCAGTACCTTTCTCAAAACTTTCCTATAACGCATGGAGTTTTGATATAGTTTATTCTAATATCACAATATGCGCCAATCTTTTCTATCTGTTAGGACGAAAGTATACTACTTTGCCCCTATTAAGACCTGAAAAATCACGCAAAGGTACTTATTTTTACTCAGTTAAGTCAGAATTATAGCAAAATGGAGTGTTAATTTTTTGCTCTAATTGATTCATTCTAAATGATTACTAATAAGATTTTGGAAATCTCGCCAAATCAACTTTTTGATTAGCAGAATTCAAGATTCCTTGTATATAAATCAATACGGGAGATAATAGAAAAGCGTGGCGTGGGAGATAATTATATAGCCATATGATTATGTAGCTATATGGTTCTGTGATTTTAAACAATTATAGACTTTCGAATGCCGGTTTATAAATGAGTGAATGGCCTCCTAAATGTAAGTGAAACAAGCTTTGAGCAGAGCGAACATTCACTCCTTCTTTCATTCTAGTAGGAATTTTTGAATAAAAACACTGTAGATCAAGGATTTTTTGAGAAGGTATAGTAAGTAATATGATTTACTTATCCTCAGAGATATTTTGCACAAAAGCATCAGAACCTCTGAAACGCTCCTTTAAATTAGGATAGAATCGTTCTAAAAGAATCATTCCCAAATAGGGGATTAGCACTATAATACCTCCTAAAACAGCATCTAAGAAGAAATGATTTGCGGTTATTACGATGACGAAGAGGACAGATACTGGGTATAACCAGGCGATGATTCGGGTAAACTTGTTTTTGCTATAAAGATATAGGCCATAAGCGATCAAAAGTGCATTACCAAAATGCATCGAAGGCATGGCAGCAAATTGATTGAAAAGCTTAGAATTCACTCCTTTATATAAATTGATTTCGCTGATTTTGAGTAAAGTATCGACATACCCTTCTTTGAGATCAATTCCAATAGCTTTGAGATTGCTTAAAATTTCTAAACCTAAAATAGCGTATTTATTGATTTCATCTCCATTGAGCATCCTCGGTGGTGCGCATGGAAATCCAACAAAGAAAAATAAGGTGATGACATTTGCAACTAGGAAACCATTTCGGATAAACAGATAATGTTCTCTTTTTTTATAAAAAAGCCAAGCAAAGAAAATAATTGTTGCTGGGATGTGGAGTTTGATATAAACGAAATTGATAAACTTGAATAAAAGAGTAGAATCGAGAAAATGTTGTTGAATCTGCAATTCATATAAAATGCCTAGGCCCTCTTCCCATTCGATAACTTTTTGCGCATTTGCAAAGGCAGTTGCTTCATCTCCAATCGCTAATGCTCTCGAAAATTTATAAAATAACATAAAGCCTACAAAAAGTAGCAACTCTCTAAATCCAGAATATCTTTTGAAAGAAGGTTTGAAATGTTCCCATGTCGAAGCACCACCTGCAGTACTGTTTCTAGAAGCCTGCCAGCTATAGATCAGAATGATAGCAATAAGAGTTACAAGGCTGGTAAAATTCATGGATGTTCTTTCCCTAAGGAATCTTGATTTTTAAAAACGCGAAGATAGGAAAGTTTCCAGTTAGAACAAGGAATTAAGTCAACAACGTATAGCAATCGCAAGAAACCCTTTTGTCAGATGACCATAAAGGCAAAAGCCAATGAATAGCGTAGCGAATAACTGACCACTAAATTAAAAGATGCTGTTTATCATGTTTTTTGATAGAAGCTAAATCCCCGGTTTCGCCAGTTTATATAATTCAATCGCGTCATTATTATTAGCAATGATAACCATTGGTTGTTTTTTATCATCGAAAAGGAGGCAAACATCCCTTACATCTTTATAAGCTTTCAAACCGGATTCTAAAGGATGCATTGCTTTGAAATTTCCTTTTCCATCTCCGATCAGTAATTGGCCAATTCCAGCATCAGAGCGAGTTGTTTCAACTTCTCGCTCATAATAATTTCCAGCAATCAAAAGATCAAGATGACCGTCCTGATTCCAGTCGTAAGTCGCTGTTCCAAAAATTGGAGCACTTTGAGCAATGTTAGGAAGCGGTTTAATAATATAATTGCCACCATTATTTTCTAGATAGACAGATTCAAACATTTTCGCTTCATGTTCTATCGATCCTTCTAATCTTGAACCTAAAATCTGCTCGATAGATGCATTGGCAAATTCATTATAGGTTTTAAATTCTGATTTTATAAAAGGTAGTTGTTGAGAAGAACATTCCCGACCTCTTACTGGATAACAAACTCCATCCTGATCATAGTATCCAAGGTAAACATCATTGGATCCATTCTCATCAAAATCTTTGGTATAAGCTCGGAATGGTTCATCCGAACTTGCTTTGTATTTGATGTTTAAGCCAAGATTTCCTGCAATCAAGTCAAGATCGCCATCGCCATCGAAATCTGCTGTCTCCAAACAATTCCACCATCCATTAGAATCTTCCATTCCCAATTCCTTGGTTACCTCCTTAAGTTTTCCATTTTCATTTTTATAAAAAGAAATCGGCATCCACTCTCCAGTAATAATCAAATCTTGATCATTATCTTTATCAATATCAGAACAAAGCGCATCCGTTACCATACCCGGATTCATTAATGCTGGTGCGACATTTTCTGTGGCATCAGAAAATTTGCCACCTTCATTTATTAAGATAAAACTTCTAGGAATTGATCCATATTTCCCAGGAACCTGCCGACCTCCAACAAATAAATCTAAATCTCCATCAGCATCCAGATCTCCAGCTGCAACTTTTGAAGTACTTACTTTCATTTGAGGAAGTGCATTTTTACTTTTTGAAAAAGAACCATTTCCTTTATTAACATAAAGCCGATCCTGATACTGTTTTGCACCAACTTCAAATTCATTACCACCACTCAATACGTATAAATCGGGGAGTTGATCTCCATTGGCATCAAAAAACGCAGCTCCAATATCTTCCGAACTTTGATCTATAGACCAAGCCTGTGATGGAGCGATTACAAAAGAGCCTCCCGCTTGTTGTAGATATAATTGCCCCGATTGACCTGCAGCTCCACCAATATAAAAATCATCTAGTTGATCACCATTGACATCGGATTTAGCGAGGCAAGGGCCTAGGTGAGAGAGTTTGTATGGTAGTAAAATTTCTTTTTTGAAATCATCAAATTCATTTTCTTGGTGAGAAAAATTGATCCCACTATTTTTTGCTTTTTCAATCAATAAAGAAGAAGAAGCGATCGTTGTTTTTTCACCAGTTGCATTTTTTTGATCTACCTGTAGGACTTGATTAGGTTTTATATTAGAAAGAATTTGCTGCTGTCCATTAGGCCAAGTAATTTTTAATTGGTCAACGATACTGGCATCCCCTAATCCAAAGTGAGCAATATTTTCACTACAAGACATAAAGCCACGAGATGTTGAAATCTCAAGAATTTGAGTTTCATCACCTACGGTCAGATCGAGACGAGTTCCAAAGCCATTTAGATTTGAACCTTGGCCATTTAAGTCAACTCTTAGGTAATTTCCAATTTTATTATCAGAAGCGGTATTTCGATAAAGACCAGCTTTATCATTCATGTTATTAATAATCAAATCAATATCGCCATCATTGTCAAAGTCAGCATAAGCACCACCTTGTGACCAAGTCTTTTGATCTAGTCCCCATTTGGTTGACATGTTTTTAAAAGTGAGGTCACCATTGTTTTTATAAAGATAATTTTGCAGCTTGACGGAAGGAGCCATCTTTAATATTTCTTCTGGTCTGAAATCTTTTCGGCCTTGTTGTTTTTGAGCTGCGACATACTCTCTTGCTTTTTTATTGTAATCGTTATTTCGCATATCTCTTAAAATTCCATTGGTTACAAAAAGATCTTTTTTAGTATCATTATCGAAATCAGAGAAAACAGAAGTCCAGCTCCAGTCTGTATTCGATACTCCAGATAATTGAGCGATTTCACTAAAAGTCCCATTGCCATTATTGAGTTGTAGGGCATTAAACATATACTGATAATGGTAGCCCGCTTTAGCTAGGTTCCAAAATTGAGTTGGGTTCATACCACTCATATTGGTCTTGAGTCTTACATTATCTGCCGCCACCATATCTGCCGTATAGAGATCGAGCCATCCATCGTTATTGATGTCCGCAATATCTGCACCCATACTAAAATTACTCATGTGACGGAGTGCTTCATTAGCAATGTTTGTAAAAGTACCGTCGCCATTATTATGATAGAAGAAATCAGGTTCCGAATAATCTGAAGCTACATAGATGTCAAGCCAACCGTCATTGTCAAGATCACCACAAGTTGCACTTAGGCTATAAGAGTAATTAATGAGTCCTGCCTCTTTTGTAACTTTTGCAAAAGTTTGATTACCATTATTTCGATAAAGATTATCTGTATAAATGATATCCTTTTTGCCATTCATTGCTTTCTTTCCTTTTGTAGAATTCGGAGGTTGATTGGCAACATATAGATCTAGATCACCATCATTGTCATAATCAAAGAAATTAGCGGAGATACTATATCCGGCATCAGCAATTCCATATTTTTCTGCCTGCTCTGTAAAAGTAACTTTACCATCTTTTTGAGCATCACCATTATTAATGTAAAGCTTATTTTTACGTAAAGTCCATTCATCAAATAGAAACTTGCAAACATAAATATCCAACCATCCGTCAGCATTTATATCTACCATATATACTCCAGTAGACCATTCTGTATTTTGTAAAATCCCTGCGGAATTAGAGATGTTTTCGAATTTGAGTGCTCCTTTGTTGAGGTACAATTGATCATTAACCATATTACCTGCAAAAAAGATATCTTGTAATCCATCAATTATTTATATCGCCAACAGCAACACCTGCTCCTTGATATATTGCATCGAAATTGAAAAAATTGATGGTGAGGTTGTCTTGGACTTGATTGCTAAATTGAATTCCACTCTGAGTGGCAGGGACGATTTCAAAAAGTTTAATTTCTTCAGAATTTTTACCTGATGTAGTTATAGAAGAGTTTGTTTCTTCTTGAGTACAGGAAAATAAGCATAATAAGAGTATTAAACAGAAGTTCGGGTAAACAGAAAATTTCATTCGAATTATGATTTTGAAAATACGTAATAGTCTAAATATCCAATAATAAGGCCATTAATTTAGTCAAAATAAAGGAAAGAGGAATAGTATAGTTAGTCTTTGAAAGACTTTAGAGATGTGAAAAGGAATTCTGAGAGAAAAAACAGCTCGTTTCAGTAAATCGACATTGTCACCCTTAATGTACAATACCGAACCGAGCCGTAGGTAAATATTTGGTTTTTTGTGGAGCAAAACAATATTGAAGTCTTCATTTGGTTTTCTATAAATTCAAAACCGTTTGGGGTGACCGGTGACTAAGGTTTTGTTTGTCCGATGCAAAGTTAGGTGATCAATACAGTTGGATTGAAACGAATCTTGCCAAATACACATTTTTTTTTATCGCAATTGTAGAAAAGAAAGATTAAGTATTAGGTTTTAGAAATTTAGTAAGATAATTCCGTAGTTAGGCAGTAATATCTTTGGCTTTTATGACTTTTTACCAAATCTTAATTTTGTATGCCTTGTGCCTAAATTCTCTCAAAGGAGTAATAATGTATCTTTAAACAGTTCTATATATATTTGTAATGCAAATCAGCTTTGAAGGGATTAATATGATTTCTAAGAATTTAATTTTAACCAGAGCGTGAGCAGTATTAGGTGTTCGGCACCCGCCCTCATGACGCAGTAGGGCTGATTAGGAGAGCTCGAAAATCTAATGCCAAATACCATTTTTTTTGGAATAAATTGAAAGCTAAAAATATTTTAAACCCTGATTGGCATTTGTATTTAAACCAAATAAGGCGAAATTGTCGCCAAATCAAATAAAATGAAAAAACTAACGCTCTTATCTTTCGTATTTATGTCTATGATAAGCTGTCAACAAAATTCACAACCGGAAAAAATAAAGGAGACTAAGAGTACTCTGAGTCCAGACGAGCGCTATGGCGAATTGTTTGAAGTAGTCCAGTTTTCAGGGATGTTTGAAGATTCGAAAACCTTTGCGGATTGTACTCCTAAAATTCCAACAGATGAAATTTTAGCGATTTATGAAAAAGCTAAAGAGGATTCTAATCTTGATATTAAAGCTTTTGTTAAGGAGTATTTTATTACTCCTCCAGCGATTGCTTCGACTTTTCAGAGTGATACTTCTGAAAGCGCTGCTCAACATATCGACACGCTTTGGAAGGTGTTGACACGTCAGCCTGATAAATCTACTACAGGAACTTTAATTCCTTTGCCAAATTCATATGTTGTTCCAGGGGGAAGATTTCGAGAAGTCTATTATTGGGATTCTTATTTTACCATGTTAGGTTTGCAAAAATCTGAGCGTTGGGACTTGATTGAAGATATGGTGGACAATCTTTCCTATTTGATTGAAACGATGGGATTTATTCCAAATGGAAATCGAACTTACTATCAAGGAAGGTCGCAACCTCCTTTTTATTCTTTGATGGTGAACATTTTGGCAGAAGGAAAAGGAGAAGGAACCTTGAAAAAATATTTGCCTTATTTACAAAAAGAATATGATTTTTGGATGGATGGAGCGATTGATCTTAAAGCAAATAAGGCGACTCATCGTCGAGTGGTCCGTTTACCAGATGGATCACTTCTGAATCGTTATAACGATGACATTCCGAAACCTCGGCCAGAATCATTCCGAGAAGATATTGAATTGGTAGAGAGTCTGGAAAATGGTGGCGAAAAGCAATATCGAGATATTCGGGCAGCTGCAGAATCTGGTTGGGACTTTAGTAGTCGTTGGTTTAAAGACGGTCAGTATATGGCGACGATTCACACCACCGATATCATTCCTGTTGATCTCAATGCTTTGATGTATCATATGGAGATGACTCTTTCCGAAGCTTATGCAGAATCAGGAAATGAAGAAGAGTCTGTTATCTTTAGTCAAAAAGCAGCACTTCGAAAAGCAGCAGTCAACCGTTTTTGCTGGAATGAAAAAGAAGGCTTTTATAAAGATTATGATTTCGTTGCGAAAGAACAAACGGATGTTCCTTCCTTAGCAGCTATGTATCCTTTGTTTTTTAATATGGCTGAAAAAGAGCAGGCAGATAAAGTGGCTCAAATCATTGAAAAAGATTTTCTACATCCAGGAGGTGTGACTTCTACGCTAAATAATACTGGCCAACAATGGGATGCTCCAAATGGTTGGGCACCTTTACAATGGATCACGATTCAAGGTCTTCGAAATTACGAACAAACAGCAATTGCAGATACCATTAAAAATCGTTGGATAGATGTCAATATTGATGTTTATAAAAAAACGGGCAAGATGGTGGAGAAATATAACGTTTATGAATTAGGACTTGAAGGTGGTGGTGGTGAGTATCCGGTGCAAGATGGATTTGGATGGACGAATGGAGTGTTGCTGCGGTTGTTGATGGAATAGAAATTTTAAATCCTAGAATCATAGATTTAAGAGCAAGGATTAACCCTGCCTGACCGGACGGACAGGCGGGGTTAATTTTTTTTCATATATTAGCCTTTCAGATAAAACCAAATAATGTACATACATACAGAAGAGCAATTCGGTGACTTCACCAAGCATGTTTTTTTCAACAAAGAAACAGGAAACGGTTTTTCAGTGGTTCCAGAAGTAGGAGGGACGATCTTAGAAATCTGGTTTGGTGAAGAACAGATCGTCGATGCTTGCGAAACACCAGAAGAGTTAGGGAATAATGCTGCTTATAAAAGTTCTCTACTTTTTCCATTTCCAAATCGTTTGTGTGATGGAGAGTACGATCACAATAGCAAAGAATACAAATTTCCAATCAATGATGTTGGAACGAATAATGCCTTACATGGCTTTGGTCGTGATGTAGAGATGGATGTTTTAAAAAAAGAAACGACCGAATCCCAAGCATCGATTACCTTAAGTTATTTTGATGAAGGAAGTATTAAGAGTTATCCTTTTCCATTTCTTTTTGATGTGATTTATTCGATCTCAGATGAAGAAGGATTTAAGGTGAATATGAGGTTTAGTAATGAAGCCAATGAAAGTGTTCCAATAGGTATTGGATGGCATCCATATTTTAAAATAGGGGAGACCGTCAATAATGCAAGCTTACAATTACCAGATTGCAAAATGATAGAAATTGATGATCGTATGATCCCTACAGGGAGTATGGTTGATTACAATTATTTTAAGAATTCAAGGCCAATTAAAAAAGCAGTTTTAGATAATGGTTTTCTATTAAATGGAGAACCTGGAAAAGCTGAAGTCCTCTTTTCTAATCAGAAAATAAAATTAAAATACTGGCAAGAAACTGGCGATCGAAAATTTAATTTCCTACAAGTATATACTCCTCCACATCGTCAATCTATAGCGATCGAACCTATGTCCTGCAATATTGATGCTTTCAATAATGGAGATGGATTGGTGGTTTTAAAACCGGAGGAATCGCTGGAAGCGAACTGTGGGATAATTAAGTTAACAAGCGAACAATAGTTTAAATTATTATTCACTTGCTAACTTATTACTTTGGTCACTTATTTACTTGACCTTTCTCCACATTTTCCAAGTCATCCGAGCACAAATTTTATGATGCAATTCTGGACAATACGTTTTGCAGAGTAATTCAATCTCTCTAGGTTTGATCGATGGACTCGCCAATAGATCATCTGGAATTTCCAAATCAATTAAATCGCGTTCTGCATCAATGTTTTTCAAACCAAAAGTTCGAATTGTGAGGCATTCGATATGCTCGTCAATTTTTTCAACATCGACGATATAAGACATCGCTCCGATCGCATCATCATGATGGATCTTATTGATGTGCATGGTGTCAATGATCTCGTGATCGAGTGCAAAACGAATGTCTCTACTTGCAGAACCGTGAATCATAGGAATGATAAATCCACCGCAAACTACCAAACCTTCCATTCCATATCGAGCATTATTGATATGTAGGGGATGTGTGTTTTTGTACAAGGTGCTATAAGCAAGACTATTGCTCAAGCCCATTGGTCGAGTGATGCTGTGCAGTATCAAATCATCCTTCTCGAATTGCTCTTGATTTTGTAACATAGGAGCATCGATCGTTTTTGATGCTCGGAATATTTTATGTCGAAGATAACTGAAAGACTCTTCTTCAAAAAGTGGGAAATCCCGATGTTTGTTTTGTTCTATTCTAGCTGGCATATTAACCGGGTCGATGTAAGGGAAGAGAGAATTTCGGTTCATACTGATCACCCTTTGATTGTGTTGGTTGACCAAGATCATTCGAGTTTTGAAAATGGTATATTTCATGTTCGAAGCAGGAACCATCTCGTCGAGAATCATAACGGAACGCAAAGTATCTCCTGTAAAAACAGGCCTTTCGTAAACGACGTTGCTGATACCAAGATGGAATAAACTAGATTCAGAAAAAGTCTCAACGACTAAACATAAACCTAGGTTTACCAGGTTTTGGAAAGGAACAAGTCGACCTTTTAATCCTAGCTTGCTACAGAAGTCTAAACTCGTTTCTAATGGGTTACCGGTCTGCACCATACTTTGCCAGGATGTAATCCAGGACTCGTCAATGGTGACTTCGTAAGGACTCGAAACAATCTGTCCAGGATAGGCATTTTTATAATCCAATCCGTAGGCAATTGTTCGCCCTTTTCGTGATGATACTTTTGATCTCATTGGCTGATAAATTCTTTTTTTAAGTTCTTGTTTTATTTTTTTTACAATCGGAGGAGCAACAAATTCTCCATCAATAATTTGGCAGCCGCCTTGATATTGACCGAGGATTTTTTCATATTTTTTCTTCTTTGCGAGGTTAAGTCCGAAGATGTTGTTGATCTTTTCTTGCTGCTCAAAATTAAGCGCAACTTTACCATCTAATCCCATCTTCATGCTGTCATTAGCATCTTGTTCTAAACCTAGAATGTTTTTTACATTTTCAAAAGGTGTATCGAAAGCATAAAGTCCAGCTTCTCTTGCTGCACTTAAATAAATCATTCGAACGGTGTGCAGGTTGAGTTTATTTCGTTCCGCATGTAAATCTCCAAATAGATCTGCATGTCCTAGGAACATGGCTAAATTCCTTGGAGAAGCTTTCGCGATTTCATTGGCACAATTCAACGCTTCCGGCGTTTCGATAATCGGAAAAAACCGGAATGTTTGATCTGGTAATCCTAATCTTTTTTCCATAGCACTTATCTTCTCTTCATAGGCATGTACATCTGCTGCATTTCGGAGCATCGGTAAAGCAAAAGCATAAATATTCGATGTGAATTTTATCTGAAGATCTTTTTCAAGTTCTTCGATTTTGTCCAATTCATTGAGCCGAACGACGATAAAATGATTGTCGAAAGTATTGAGGTGAGCATGCTTTTCGATAAGTTTTCTAGCGATAGATTTTTTATCAACGGGACAACCATCTTCTAGATCAAGAGCCAACCAATCCACTTCTCGAATGTGTTTCATTCTTCGATAAGTGATATCTTTAAACGTTTGTAAAAAGATGCAAGATCTGAAATTTGGTGTACGCTCTTTTACTGGTTTTAAATCAGCAAGATGATCCGTGATGAGGTAGTTTTCAACAGCGATAGCTTTTGTTATGGCAGCATAAACTCCAGCTCGAAAAAGTGAGCGAGTCGTCAAGTCAATAATGCTTGAAGTGATCGTGTCAATCTCACTTCTTTCCTTGATTAAACTAAGGTCATCCCCATCGATTAATAAATCTGTTTTGGTAATAAAATCAGGGTCGATGTTTTTGATCTCATGACAATTTCCCGCTCCTGCTTTATTTGCAGATGAGATGGTTACCATACATCCTTTGCTCCATGCGTATTCTGCAAGCCGAGTCATAAAAGGGTCCATGTTCATGAAAAATGCTAGAGTCCCGTTTGATTTGTTCAAAGGAGATAAAGCCTGAATTTTTGGATGGTCCAAATCTACCTTTTCGATAAAACCGATCGGGTATTTGAATTTTGAAATTTCTCTTTTGAGATTGGAAGAAGTAACTTCTGAAAAGATCAAAGGAGTTGCGAGGACACCACTTGGTTTTTTTTCTGGACGCCCTTTAAGGGTGTAAAGTTTTTCAACACCTTGAGGTGTGAGGGCTAATATTCCGTAGCCAAGTTTAGATGGGAGGATGATGACACCGTCTTTCGACAATATGTCAAATACCCCCTTAACTGTCTTGTAGACAGCAAGAGATTGTAACATAATTTAAAGCTTTGAGGATTATACAAAAGCCTTTGATCTAGGACCAAAGGTGTTAATTCACATATAATTTTATTTTAAGTTAGCTCACTTGGTTACAAGTGGCTATTAATAAAAAACACAAATAAAATCTCTTGGAAGTTGTGTAGTTTTCGGCTGATTATGGGCACAACAGCTAGGGATCTCAGTTTTGTATAATGAGAAAAAAGGTTTGCGTTAAATATGTTTTTTACAGAGCAGTAAAATTGAAAAGCGAAAATTTAGAATAGAACAATAAATAAGAAAATTTATTTTATAGCACCTTAAAATTAAGATATGCTATTTCTGAAATGCGAGGTTTGTGTGAGCTAAGTTTAAATATAAGGAAAGAATTCAATGTAAAGTTCCCTTGGAATTGATTTTTTTGTTTTTAGGTAAAATACCTATGAGGGGCCCTGAAGATAGGAGGCCTGTGATGAAGTTAAATTTTTGAGTGACATTTTTAGAGAGCGGAAGCTAGTTATTCTGTCAGTGCATCAATTTCTTTTAAGACATCATCTGCCTCAGCCCTTTTTAAGTCACTTGCCTTTCGATCGCTGTGGGATAGGTTGTAAGACTCCTCCAACAGCTTTTTATATTTTGCATTTAAAATATCTTTCTTTGACTTCTTTTTGAAAAATCCGAACATGGTATTAGGTTTTAAATTATAAAAAGATTAAACCTTAATAAAGGAAAAAAGTTTAAGGATTCAGCCAATAATAATATGTTGATTTCAGACTAGAGGTTTTGTTAGCTGTCTAGGTTGATAATTCGCAGAAATGTCCTTCATTACAAGGATTTTATGACGACGACAGAAAGCAAAAGATCAGCATCAAATCGGAAGGTTATTATTTACTGAGTCCTAAGCATTGTTCTTTCTTTTACCGAGTATATTAACCAGCTGGTCGAGATAAATGGAGGAAGCGTAATTTTTGAGATATCTTTTATGTATTCTTCACTTAAAATATAGAGCTATGTCATTTGCAAATCATGCTATTACTTCCTTGAAAAGTAATAGGAGGCTCCGGAAACATAATGGTTATTTCAAAACAAAAGGAAATAAGATTTCTTCAGAAATGAGAATTGGAACTAATCCTCCCGTATCTAGTGTCAATAAAAATGCTTATCAACTTACTCAGGAGCGAAAAGTTTTGATGCGAAAGAAAGGGATAAGAGATATTTCGGTTTTTGGGGTGAGCTTTTTGATATTGGTATATGTGGTAGTTTGGTTGATGGGGTGATTTTTCATAAAATTTATTTAATTGAGATTAGCAAAGAATTTTTTAACCGTTAACCTGAAAGCTTTCGAAGTTTCAAAAGTAAGGATTGCATTGGGAGTAATTGTAGGGTTACTTTATGCTTTTTTCTTTTACGCAGTTCTTTATGTGACCAGAGAAGGTATAAGGATATTGAGTGTCACAGAAGAAAATGATTTATGGGTATTAGAAGATGATGCAGTTTCTTTTTATAATTTGATTTTTGCATTTATTGCTTTGATTGTTGGCCAATCTATTTGCTTTCATTTTTGGCTAGACCGACCAAAGCGGTTTTTTAGTAAGTTGAAAATTCGACAAAATTTAATCGTAAATGATCAACGAGTTTTAATCTGGAGTTTTTTAAGTTGGTTTGGAAAATTGGCTTTTCTTTTTGGGATATTTTTTGGAATACACTTCTATGGGATAAACTATGTTTTTAGTTTGTATCCGGATTATAATTATATTTTTATTCTTTCCATAATCGTTTTGTTTCTCCAATCTTGGACAGGTATTCGTCTGACATTCAAAAGAGGAAGTTTCAAATGGCTTTTAACTACAGCGGTTGTGATTAGTATTTTAGCATTCGGGATGTCTCGGATCAATTTCATAGACTATCACAAAGTCAATCAATCTGTTTTGGATAAAAATGTTTATTACAAATATGATTTAGAATTACCACTATCTTCTTTTTATGAAAAACCTTATTCGAAATATTCTTTAGAAGAAATATATGTTGTGGAAGAAAATAATAAGCCGATTGTTTTATTTAAAGATGAAAAGATTTCTTTTGAAGATTTTTTAAATATAAATGATAAAAAAAGAATAAGCGATAGACTGAATTATAGAAGGTCAAATTTTCAGTTATACATTGATAAGGACATCAAAATGTCTTTCGTGAAAAAGCTAAAAGATAAATTGCATGAATTAGATATTTGGAAAATAGGTTATGGTGTAATGCCAGAGGATCTACAGTATGATATAAGATATTACCGAGATGCTTATTTGCCAGATTATCTTCAAAGTAAAGATGAAGAGTCTGTTTCCTTTTTGGCTGAAGGGATAAAAGAGTGGAAGGGAAAAGGTGTAATTAGCTATGGAGTAGAATTGAAATTAGATCAAGTTTTATTTGAAGGGAGAAGTGTTTCCTTTGAAGAATTAATAAATTTATTTAAGCATAAAATTACTAAAAAACCAAGCCAATTATGTTTTTTTTACGTAGATGATTATTCCAATTTTGATTCTTATATAAAAATAAAATCATCTTATAAAAGAGCCGTTAGGGACTTCCTAGATGAATTATCAGAAAAGGAGTATGGAAGGAAATATTGGAGCCTTGAGATTATAAAGAAGAAAAAGATTATGGATGAATTTAATATTAATTTCAGTTTATTAGAAATGTTCCCAGAAATTGAAGTGTATTTTCCTTTAAAGTAAAATTTTCTCAAAAATCGAAACGGGACTTCAAAAATTTAATTTGTAATTCTAAACCCTTATATTGGCAGCAATTTTAGAAAATAAAAAACCTTTATAGCAATGGGAAGAGCATTTGAAGCTAGAAAAGCATCGAAATTTGCCAGATGGAACAAGATGGCCAAAGAGTTTACCAAAGCTGGTAGACAAATTACAATAGCAGTAAAAGCAGGAGGCCCTGATCCAGATTCGAATAGTGCGCTTAGACGAGCGATTCAAAATGCACGTTCTGTACAGATGCCTAAAGATAGAGTAGCAGCAGCGATCAAGAAAGCATCCGATAAAGACACTAGTAACTTTGAGCAGGTCATGTATGAAGGTATGGCACCACATGGTGTAGCTATCGTTGTTGAAGCAGCGACGGATAATACCGTTCGAACGGTCGCTAATGTTCGGTCTTATTTTAGAAAAAAAGAAGGCTCTCTTGGTAAACAAGGGATGCATGATTTCATATTTGATCGCAAGGGCGTTTTTTATATTAAAAAAGAAGACTTTGCAGATCGAGATGTTGAAGAGTTTGAGTTAGAATTTATTGATTTTGGTTTGGAGAAAATCGAAGAGGATACTGTTGAAGAACAAGAAGTAGTTTTGATCTATGTTGCTTTCGAAGATTTTGGAAAAATGCAGGATGCGCTAGAACAAAATGAAATCAAAGTCGATAAATCTGAACTGGAAAGAATTCCAAATCATACCAAAGAATTAAACGAAGAGCAGATTGATGAAGTACTCGCATTGATCGATTTGATGGAACAAGATGATGATGTGACGAATGTGTTTCATAACTTGGCTTAGCCAAGAGGGCAAAGGAAGAGAGGAATAAGTTAGCAAGTTATCAAAAAATTACGCTTTGTTCACTTGCTAACTTATCTACTTGTTCACTTTTTCTGTCCTGAAAAAAATCTCTATATTCTTTCCTGATTTAAAGCATTTCCCAAAATGTCAAACTCCAATCCCACTCACCCCCGCGTTGGCATCGGTATCGTCATTGAAAATGAAAAAGGAGAAATCCTTGTCGGAAAAAGAAAAGGAAGCCATTCACCTTATTATTCCATTCCAGGAGGAAGCCTCGAAATAGGGGAGACCTTTGAAGCTTGTATTATACGAGAAGCTTATGAGGAGACCGGTCTTCAAATTTCAAATCCCAAAGTCATTAATGTTAGCAATAATCTAAAAACCTATGAGGAGTCGGGGATTCATTTTGTATCGATCAATATGCATACAAAATCCTTTGAAGGAATTCCGAGGGTGATGGAACCGGATAAATGTGAAGGCTGGTTTTGGGTTGATCCGAAGGATCTTCCACAACCGCATTTTGATGCGAGTGAGTTTGCGGTGGGGAGTTTTTTGAGCAAAGAGTTTTATTGATAGAAAGTTAACAAAGGAACAAAGTAATAAGTTAGCAAAAGATTGGGGGAATTGTTAACTTATTACTTTGTTGGCTTGATAATTTTGTTTACTCGAGTTTTATTTGCTCGTATTCTTTAAACAGCGATCGCTGAATCGCTTCCACTTCTTCCTGATAATTCTTCCAATCTTTTTCAAAAAATTGATTCACCGCATCTAAAGTCTTCTTAGCTTCTAGCGTCGCTTTTTTAGTTGCAAAACGAGCCATTTGATTAGGTGCACCATCAGAAGATCTGATGTATCCACTAGCATCAAAAAGATAACCATTTAAGGTGTTTGGATTTCTTTGAATACCCTTTAAGTCCGGTTCATCGGTAAATAGATTTTGAAGATTCTTGATACTATCCTGCATGGATTTGCCTAGTTTTTTTATTTCCTTTTTAGTACTATCTGGAACATTGACCATTTGGTCGTTGACAAGCTTAATGGTCTTTTTAGCAGCTTTTAATTGATCGAAAGCTTCGGTAGCTTTTCCAACCATTGCATAAAATTTGAAAGAAGCATCTTGCTGTGCTTTCATTTCTGCTAAAGTGAAATTAACTCTAGGGTCAGCCAAAACGGTAACATAAGTAGAGTCTTTAAAATCTCCATAAGTTGCGACCATTTTGTATTTTCCTGGAAGGACTCTTCCTCCACCCGGAGGGTCAGAATCAGGTCTTCGATCTCGATGAGATGGAAATCGTACCCCATTGCGATTCATGCCCCAGTATAATTTAGTTAGAGCCGTATCCGGTTTTGTAGAGTAGTTTCTGATCGTGTCTCCTTGTTCATCATAAACTACTAGGTAAACCTTCTTACCACCTTTTTTCTTTTTATCCTTCATCTTTTCTTCACCATCCTTAGACTCCATTTTTTCCTTCTTTCCTTTTTCACCCTTTTTCTTTTTCTTCTTTTTTTCCTCTTTTTTTACCGCAGGTTTGTCATCACCTTTCTTCTTCTTTTTGGGTTTAACCCACATTCCGATTCTTGCACCACGACTTTTATTATTTCCAATAAAATCACCATCAGCAGTAAATCGAATACCGTCGACAGATCGGTAATTTGCCAGATATACATCAGGTGCATCAAATAATGCAAAGTCTTTTTTCAAAACATCTCCATTGGTTTTTGCAATCTCACGAAGTGGGCGGATATCATCCATCACCCAAGCTGCACGACCAAAAGTGCCTATGATCAAATCATGCTCTCTTGGATGAATTTTCATATCGATGGTCGGAACAGAAGGGAAGGATTTCCATTTTTGCCAGCTCGTTCCTTTATTGATACTGAAATACAAACCATAGTCAGTTCCTAAGAAAAGTAAGTTTGGTTCTATCAAATCCTGAACTACAGAATGACAATGTCCTTTGACTTTATTGGCATCAGCTAAACGTTTCCAAGTCGCACCATAATCTGAAGTATGATAAAGGTAAGGTTGATAATTGTTTCGACGATAATCATTGACGACGATGAAGACTTCTCCTTTGTTATGTAAAGAAACTTCAATCTGCGGGATCCAACTTCCTTTGGCATAACCAGGAAGTTTGTTGGCCAAATTAGTCCAGTTTTTTCCACCATCTCTAGTGAGTTGAAGATTACCATCATCCGTCCCTACCCAAACCACATCTTTATCATGCGGGCTCGGAGCGATAGCAACAATGGTCGTATAGTTTTCAGCATTGGTTGCATCGATGGTCAATCCACCACTAATGTCTTGTTTTTGTTTTGAAGTATCATTGGTGGTCAAATCAGGAGAAATAATTTCCCAGCTTTGTCCAAGGTCATCACTTTTATGAACATACTGACTTCCAAAATAAATTCCAGAATTATTGAAAGGGTTTTGAGCAAGTGCAGCATTCCAATTATATCGTAATTCTTCACCATCTGGATGATAAGGTTTTACAAATTGATTATGTCCAGTCTCTTTGTCAAAATAAGATATGTTTCCACCTTGCGACATAGCCCAACCATAACGTGGATTATCTTTGTTGATCACAACGTCGAATCCATCACCAAACATTACTTCTCTCCAATCTCCATTTCGAATGCCTCCATTTTTCCAAACATATCCAGGTCCAACCCAAGAACCA
>CAKZTD010000343.1 GCA_937921595.1 uncultured Saprospiraceae bacterium | reverse complement strand
TAAAAACTGTAAATTTTGACCCTGTCTAGTTTCACAAGGTCAATAAAACCGTCATTTATCACCATTTATTTACATCATTTACATACTTTTGCAATCGCAAAAGAAAATTAACCATGTTACTACACAACTTATATCACTTCTTGTAGCTATTCAGCTTTTCTACTGCATCAGTCCTCTCTGGATTGAGCCCAATCTTTTTATATTCAATTTTAAAAAAGTAAAAAATGTTAGATAAACTGGAAGCTATTCATGAACGGTACATTCATTTGGAAGAACAACTGTCGGACCCGTCAGTGACTTCGGATATGAACAAATATAAAAAAGTAAGTAAAGAGTATAAAGCATTGAAAGAAGTCGTAGACATCTACCATGCTTATAAAGATTTGCTTGGCAATATTGAAACCTCTAGAGAAATGTTGAAGGAGGAGGATCCAGAGATGCAAGAAATGGCTAAGATGGAACTGAGCGATTTGGAACCTCGACAAGTGGAGCTAGAAGAAGAAATCAAAGTCTTACTGATTCCAAAAGACCCTGAAGATTCTAAGGATGTTATTTTTGAAATCCGATCAGGAACAGGTGGAGATGAAGCAAGTATTTTTGCTGGTGATCTTTATAAAATGTATTCTAAATACTTCGAATCTCAAGGCTGGAAAGTTGAAGCGGTTTCAATTAATGAAGGAACCGTCGGTGGTTATAATAAAATCGTTCTGGAGATTTATGGAAATGATGTTTACGGAAGACTGAAATTTGAATCTGGAGCGCACCGAGTACAACGGGTACCAAAAACGGAATCTCAAGGTCGAGTTCACACTTCAGCTGCAACAGTTGTTGTGATGCCGAAGTTTGAAATGGAAGATGTGAATATCAATAAAGCAGATTTAAAAACGGATACCTTTAGAGCGAGTGGAGCGGGTGGACAGCACGTTAATAAAACAGAATCCGGTGTTCGTTTTACTCACCTTCCTACTGGTATAGTTTCGGAAAGTACAGATGGTCGGTCGCAACATAAAAACAGAGATATTGCTTTACAACGTCTTTATGTAAAAATCTATGATTCGCAACGTGCGGCGCACGATAACAAAGTCGCTTCTGCTAGAAAATCATTAGTTGGATCTGGAGATCGTTCTGGAAAAATTCGTACTTATAATTACCCTCAAAATAGGGTGACGGATCACCGAATTAATTTGACACTTTATAATTTAGATAAGATTGTAGGTGGAGATATTGAAGAAATTATTCAAGCTTTGCAGGTTTATGAGAATGCCGAAAAGATGAAGGCGGGAGACGCATAATCAAAAGCATTTTTTATTTTCAGGTTTACTAAACTTATGCGTTTAGTAAACCTGAAAAATAAGATTTACGAATAATTAGTAGTATTAGCAGCCAATTCTTTTCCATTTTCCATGACTGTTACCTTAACAGATCTTTCATTTTCTTTTCGGATATACAAACCAGTATTCACAATCCTTGTTCCTCCTGGAGCCTGTTCTAAAGGCAATAGTTCGACACTAATTTCCCTAGTATCTGATCCATCAGGTAAACTATTGGCAGTCACCGCTAAAAATTGTCCTTTAGGAACATCCGTAACAGTGATATCATCATCGTAGGAATTTTCATTGATGTGGTTGAGTTGCTGTGAAGCATTCATATAAAATATATTTTAAGGGGTTAATAAAATAAAAACACCTTAAATATAGCACTTTATTATAATATTTAATATTATTAATAAAAAGCTTTAAAAGTCCATTCCCATCGAAAGATATAATCGAGGTTCCTGAACCACTCTTGTTTCAATTCCTTTCGCGTAATCCACCCGGATAAAATATCCAAACAACATCGTTCGAAGACCTACTCCATAACCTGCAACAACAGGATCTCGGAAGTAATTCACTTTGACATTTACGGTTGGAGGATTTGAAATATAAATGGTATTTAGAGGACTATCATCTGTAAATGGAGTTGGTCCTTGCCAAGCTGTTCCTACATCGAAAAATCCTATCAATTGAAAATTTCTAAAAAACGAAGATCGAATTCGTTTTGAAAAATATTTAAAAATTGGCACCCGTAATTCAGCATTTGCTAAAGCATAATTATTTCCATTTCGAATATTGTATCTAAACCCACGAAGATTACTTGCCAGCGTTTGATAAGCAAATTCTCCTTGATCCGGAAACGGAATATCATTATTAAATTTTTGCAACAACCAATTGTCTACACCTCCGAGGAAGTAAAGAATCTTTTCGGAACCAAACGAACTGGCACCTGCTGCTCTAAGTGCCAAAATAGAATGTTTATCCAATCGCTGATAATGACGAAAGTCAAAACCTGCAACAGTCATAAATCCTGCACCAAAATTAAAGGAGACATTATCAATTAAATCTAACTCAAATCTTTTCAACACTTCAACATAAGCCTTGTACCTCGTTCCATGTTTGATATTAATCGCTTTATCCAAAGTATTATCAAAAACGTATTCTACTTTAAGCCCCATTCTTTGCTCATTAAAAGTAGGCGTATTTAAAGCGTTTTGATCTGTAGCTAGTAAAAAGTTTTTGTCAAAGCGAAGTGTTCCTGTCGCTCTCAGGCTTCTAAAAATATCCAATGGGTATCTAACTTGCATCTGCGCAAGAAACACCGTTTCTTTCGACCGTTGAGGGATTACTGGATTACTATTATCTCCATTGAATTTCAAATTCCTTCTGTAGAAAGCATACCGCTTATCCAAGCGTTTCTTTTTATCATCGAACAAAAGAAAATATTCGGCCCCATTAAAAGTTGTCGGAATTCTAATCCCCATTTCAAATTGGTAATCTTCGAAAAGATCTTTAAAGTTTGCTTTTAAAAGAATTCCTGGTGCTGGAGATCGATAAGTCTCTCTAGTACCAGCATAGCTATCTAAACCTCCGAAAAGCAAGCTATTGTCTAACTGCGTCGTTACGAAATCAGTTCTAAATTTAACTCGGTAAGGAGTGATTCTTGAAGGGTTAAATCGAATGACTTTAGATTCAAAAGGAACAGATTGAGTATTATAATCTGCCGTTTCTTCATTTGATGTTGAAGAAGTATTTATTGTAACTTCACCGCCCTCTTCTTCCACAGAAACATTGGGCGCGGGCTCCTCGTCATCAAACTCACTTTGAAACATATAATTATCAATATCTATCGTTTCAGTCTCTTCTTCTTTTTGAGGGGCATCAGAAACATCTGTTGCATCTTCTTCAACTTGAAACACCGTGTTATATGATTCATTAGTTCCCGTTTCACTACCAATAGCATCATCATCAATGAAGACATTTTGTTGTTCCTGAAACCGTGTCAACTTAGGAGTAATGACGGTATCAGAATTTATTTTACCTACATAAAAAACATGCACATCGTCTTTTACTATACTTTGCACAAACTTCCCTGTTCGGGGTGAAGTATGATGTTCAACGATGCTTCTATTGTAATTACTTGCATAGTGATTAATCGAACGTTGCTTAATGACTTCTTGCAAGACAATCGTATCGATTAAAGTAGAATCCAAATTTGTCAAACTGGAATCCTGGTGAAGGATAATTTCAGTTCCATCGTTAAGTGTAATTATCTGCTCATAATAAGCGATGTAATCTTCAAGGTATCCATACTGTCGATTATCGATTCCACTTTGATCAGACAGAAAAGAAAACCAAGTCGAATCGACTGCCATTGGTTGTCGTTCATTAGCAAGAGGTGTATTAGTAACTCGGACTAATTCTGAAGATTTATTTTCAAGATCATAATAAAAAATGTCAAAATTATTAAGCGGAAGAATGGTATCCATTCTCAATCGTGTCAACATGACATCATTGCGATTTGAAGAAAAAAGAATTCCTTTTTTATTTCTAATCTTGACCACCTTTGCATCCAAGTCATCATAAAAATCATTCGTGATTCTTTGGGTCTGACGGGTTGTTGGAAAATATAAAAAGATATCAGAAAAACCACGAACGGTTCCGGATAAAACCATCTGTCCCGGATTGACATAATCCATACTGTACACTCGTTGATATTGCGGATCTAAATCCTCTACCACTTTATCTTTACTATTTACATCATAAAGCAATAGCTTGATCACATCTCGTCTTTCAAAAATAACTCCGACCTCCATGTTGTTAGGATTCCAGGAGAGGAGTGGATATTTATAGTCAGTTGCTTGTAAAGCATTTTTAAAACCACCTTTATGTATGATTTTTCTTTCTCCAGTATTTAGATCATGGAGATAAACTTTATATTTCCCTATTTGATTTGAAACGTAAACGATATGCTTTCCATCAGGGCTAATTTTCACCTGACTCAGTGGCAATTTTCTTTTATTCTTAAGCTTGACGATTCTTCCATCAGGTTTGGTCATCAAATCCGTTTCGGATTTATACCGTTGCTTGAAGTAATCAAACCAATTCTCACTTGTCTTTTTATAAGAAGTCCCCAATACGTATAGAAAACCGCTGTCAATACTTCGATTGATTCTAGTCAAGTATAGTAAATTTGAAACCGTAGACTGACCATAATTTTGGCTTATAAAATACCACATAGAATGACCGGCAAGTTTTGGATTAGCGTCAGCAAAACTGTTGAAGTCTTTGTACTTTTCCTGAAGAATAATATTTCGAAGTTCATTATCCAAGCCAGCCTCCCAAGTTTTACCAACATAAGAAACCAAGCCTTGCTTAAACCATTCCGGCAAATTCATCATGACTGCATTTTGAACAATCTCTTGAAGATTTGAACCGAAGAGCATAGCATTCATATAAACGGAAGCAATACCTTCCCTCACCTGCGTTCTTAAATCTGTATGATCTCCATTGAAATAAACAAAGACCTTATTACCAACGATTTTGGTTTTTCCACCAGTATTGATAAATGTTTCTTCACTACCAATATTACTTTGCTTGAGATCTGTAATATCTGTATAAACAATAATCTCAATCTTATCATTCATCCTATGCTCAAGGAGATTCTGAATCTCATCATGATCCAGCTCCGCAAATTGAACTACAGAATGAGCTATATTTCTACCTTCACCATAGAAATAGACCACGAAATTAGTCGTTTCATATTGTAACCATTCTTTGAAATTATCATGATATTGAACCCTGTTTTTTCCAAATTCTACCTGAGTTCCTTGTCCAGAGAGGAAAGAAGTGCAAAAGAGAGCGAGTATAAATGATAGTTTTAGTCTAGATTTCTGCATAAATCGAAGGTATTAGGTCGAATGTTAAGGCATCCTTCTGATAAAGATGACTTTTTTTAAACAGTTTGTCAATGGAAATGGTTTTTGATAATGTATTTTTGCAGGCAGTTATAACCTATAAACGGAAAAATCATGATGCTTGTTGCTAAATTGACCTTTAACCCTTTCCAAGAGAACACATATATTGTCTACGATGACACTAAAGAGTGTATTATTTTTGATCCGGGCATGTACACTGCCGAAGAACGAAATCAGCTTGCTGACTTTATTCAACAAAATGAACTTAAACCAGTTCGACTAATCAATACGCATTGTCATATTGATCATGTCTTTGGAAATAACTTCGTCCACAAAACGTATAATCTTCCTTTAGAAATCCATAAAGGTGAACTTCCTGTTTTAGAAGCGGTACCTCAAGTTTGTATGATGTATGGTGTTCCTTATTCCGATCCTTCACCTATGCCTGAACGTTTTATCAAAGAAGGAGACATCATCGAATTTGGAAATTCAAAACTCAAAGCAATTTTCACTCCTGGGCATTCACCTGCTAGTCTTTCTTTTTATAATGAAACTTCTAAGCAATTGATTGCTGGCGATGTTTTATTTTATCAAAGTATCGGCCGAACAGATTTACCTGGTGGCGATATGGCCACACTATTAGGTAGTATTAAAGATAACATTTTTCCGCTAGGTGATGAGGTGACGGTTTATCCAGGACATGGACCGAAGACGACAGTGGGTTATGAGCGGGTGAATAATCCATTTTTACAGTAAGTGAGAGGTGAGGAGTGAGAGATGAGTCCTGCTTCTTCGTAACCTTTCTACCCAAAAATTAATCTCTAAAAATCACTTCCTGAGACTCATCTGCGGGGAGTAAACGAAAGGTTTTTCGATGGTACCTTGTTGCGCCATGTTGACGGATAGCTTCTCGGTGAGCTTTTGTGGGATAACCTTTATTTTTCTTCCAACTATATTCTGGATACTCTTCTGCGATCTTCTCCATGTACTCATCTCGATAAGTTTTAGCTAAGACTGATGCTGCTGCAATCGAGAGATACTTTCCATCACCTTGTATTATGCAATGATGAGGTGTATCTTCATATTGAAGAAAACGGTTACCATCAATTAATAGAGATGTTGGGATCGTTTTCAATTCATCGATAGCTCGATGCATGGCGTGAAAAGAAGACCAGAGAATATTATATTGATCAATTTCTACAGGGTCTAATTTTCCGACGGCCCAAGCGATTGCTTCTTGTTCGATAATAGGCCGAAGCTTATTTCTCTGTTTTTCGCTTAGTTTTTTAGAGTCATTTAAAAGCTCATTTTTAAAATCTACAGGAAGGATAACCGCCGCCGCATATACTGGCCCAGCCAAACATCCTCGACCTGCTTCATCACATCCAGCTTCTACTTCGTCTTTATCAAAAAAGGGTAATAACATTTATTTAGTATTGAAATTCTTCACTCATTTTTTTAAATTCCTTGAGAGATATTTCTTCAAGGATAAAAGGCTGTCCTTTTAACAATTCAAAAAGTGCTAGCTTCGTTTTATGTTCTGGAGAACGTACTTCAATTTCTTTTGTAGACTCATTGTACGTTAGTCTTTCTTCACCATCTATAAAAGCTTTTAATAAAGCAGGGCTATCGCTTAATTCTTCTAAGCTACCTTTTATTTTACTTTCATAAAATCTTTGGACAGATTGTTTATTAAATTCATCTGTTGCTTCTTCTTTCTCATTATAAACATGCTTCCCATAATATTCTGATGAATAGAACCATTTGTTTGGCTTCACTCCAAGCATGTTCCAAAATGCAGAATTGGGTGATGCGGTAAAAAATGTTGGCGTTGAATTAAAAGCCACAATTCTAGCAACTTTAATATCTCCTATTCTTAATATTTCATCAATTTGTTTTTCTGTTGCTTGCTCAGGAAAACGAACATCTCGATCTATTGAAAAAAAGTCTTTATACTCTCTATCTCTGATATCTATTGAAAAATTTTCTTGAAAATATTTATTCAAATTCCCCCTAACAATAGTATCCGAAGAGAAAAACAAGTCATCCAAAGAGAAATCTCTGACCATTTCTTTTTGCTTAGTCAACAAATATTTATTTGCAGTTTCTTTATCTGTAAACAAAGCATCATAAGGACCTTCGCCCATACTTTCAAAAGCTTCATCAGTATAAAAAAATGCTTCTCTACGAACCACATAAAACGATTCACCAGCTTTTAATTGAGTATCAATAATTGCATCTTCCTCCGCTTTACTTACTTCTTTATCCGGTTGTTTCAATTGATCTCTTTTCGATTGTTCATAAGCTTTTATTTGTTCAATTATTTCTTGAGGCACATCACTTTTACCCGGTGTTTTAGGAGAAGTACAACTAATCAAAAACCCAACCAGGGCTATCAATCCAATAAGAATAACTTTAATAAGAACAGAACTAAAAAGAAAAACTCCTAACATGTTTTGATAAATTATATTAAGAAATATGATTTTGAATATTCTTTGCACTTCTAGGATAGGCCGCTCCATTGTCCATCCATAATTCAAATTTCATTCGATCAAAGAAGTCTGCCGGACTGATTGAAAAGTCTCGAATTTCTATAGGTCGTTTAAGAATTTTCGGAACCATTTCGTTGATAAACCAAGAGTTATGGGTAAAAAAAAGGGATTTTAATTTCCCCGTATTCGCCAATGGAGATAGGAGCAATTCACATAATTCTTTATCCTCTTTATAGTGTTCAAAAAATGCGTTAATCTTTTTTTGATCATCTCCATCATCTTCTATTGCACTTGTAAAATCGGCTAAGTTTGGGATAAAACGATTTTTAAAATCCGCAAGAATATGATCCTGTTCACAAAGATCTTTCACGTTAACTTCTTTACCATTTGAATTGGTAATTACACGTCCAAAAACAGGAATTACTACTCTCTTTATACCCCAAAGCGTATGTAGAAAACGATGGCGATTGTCACTACACAACTCTTTTGTACTATCCATAAAGTCATGGATGGCTAAGTAGTCTTCTATCTCGCCTCCTCTTCTTTTTACAGAAAGCTCCGCATGTTTGTACGCATTCATCTACAAATATAAAAAAGAGAAAGAAAAGGATGGTTGAAAATTAGGTTTTAATAATCAGGAACTCAACCCGGCGATTGAGTTGGCGACCTTCATCAGTTTCGTTGGTCGCTACGGGTTCTGCATTTCCAAAACCTTTGTATCGGGTACGAGATCGATTGATGCCATTTTGATTTAAAAATTCTACGACAGCTTTTGCTCGTTTTCTAGAAAGGTAAACATTATAATCATGCTCTCCAAGACTATCCGTATGACCTCGGATTTCGATCACCATTTCGGGATTATCCTCCATGAGTTTTAAAAGCTTACGAAGTTCCACGTATGATCTTGGCAACAATTCTGCTTTGTCTGTATTAAAGAAAATATTTTTTAAAGGAATAATCTTCCCTTCTTCAACAGTGATGCAACAAAGGTCGTCTGCTTGGACTGGCACTTCTATATAAGGGTCTGTTTTTTTCAAAACAACATCATCGATATAATAGTAAGCATAATTTAGGCAATTACTAAAAGGGATTTTTTTAGAAGTCAAACTATCTGAAAAGAAATTTCCAATCAGCAAATATTCAGCTTCTGTATCAGCGATAAAAGTACCTGAGACTTTTATCCATCTATGCTCTGGTGCCGAAAGAATATGAGGAGCAGTAACTTGTGGTTTATAATCCAATAAAGCATCTGTATTCACTTTGATTTTAGCTTCAGAAAAATACATCCCGATTCCATTAACCTGAATAGATCGAGGTAGATGACTCACATAAAATTCTGCATAATATCCTTGTCCTTTTACGAGTGGTTCCTGTAATTGGATCTGAATATATTCTCGACAATGTGGCTTCCCTTCTTCACAACCATAAGCCGTAATCCCAGCCATCGATTCTCCAAGATGGGCACTTTGTTTTCCAAAACCTTTAGCTGCCCAATGTGCAGGAACTCTGACCTTAGGGCCAAAAACATCTGGGGACGCTGAAGTCGCAGAATCCCAATATTTCATTACATCTGTAAAGTGTTTTCCTTTGTAAAACCATCCGATAGGCGTACCGGAATAAGACTCAAATCCTGGATTAGGCACAATATTATCTAATACCATAGCCTCTGGGTTTTGACTAAATGAATAGGCAAAAACCAGTAAAAACAGAGATGACAGGTACAATTTTTTCATTTTTATTGAGCTAGTCCAAGAGTTTAAACGCTTTTTGCTCCTCTTGGAGTATACCTAAAGTATAATTAGTTCAAATCCTTTATCACTCTTTAGACGCTTTCATATTTTAAAAAGACACCTATGAATATAACTATTATGTTATTTTTAACCAAATTTGCCTAAAGCCTAATTATTCATAGAAACTTCAATAGGCAGATTTTCAGCATCAATCGTTCCTTTTTCAGGGGAATTTTCGTCTTCATTAGGGGAATTTACTCCAAATTGAAATCGATATAAGGATTGAATACCTTTGTCATTGACGACCTGATCATGAATGACTTGTAACAATGGTGAATTTATACCGACAGCTTCTGATATCTCTCTTAGACCTTCTCGGCTTTGATGCACCTTGACCAAATCAAAAACAGACCTGATTCCTGCTTGGCGAAGCGCTACAATATTCTCTTTTGCATAGCATAGCAATTTAGCTTGTCCAATCCAATCTAATATTTGTCTAGCACCATAAGGTGTTTCGACTAACAACTTAGTCAAACTTACTGTTGCTAAATTTTGAGCATTGTCAATTCCGATTTCTGCTAATCGTTCTCGATGAGCCAAGCTGATTCCTTCGATTTTATATAATGACAAAACATTTTCATTCAAATCATCAGGACTAACAAATCGCTTGTATAAATTGATAATGTAATTAAGCACTCGTTCTGGAAACATCCCTGTCAAAAAGGAAATAGCTCCAAGACTTGACTGAAAACTTAAAAAATTAGTATTGCTATCGGCACCAATTACAAAAGAAAGCACTAATGCGATAACTGAAGCAAGAATGATTCGAATCCCGGCACTATAATAAACACTTGGGGATAAATCATAGGCGACCATTCTTCGTATGATATTTTGAGCAGACCAAAGAAAACCTCCCATAAATGCCATTGACAATACTGCTAAACTCTGATTAACCAAGCCTGTTTTATTTTGACCATAGAATGCTCCCGTGAGAAAGAGACTATCTTCTAACCCTTCTGTAAGTAAATCTGTAAAAACGAAATAAGTGATTGCTGTTCCACAAATCAGTGTAGCAAAAGCAACAGGAAGGAAAAATTTCCCGGCAGAATAGGTATCCTCCACTCTCCGACTAGACGAAATACTCATTTCGCTCAATGCTTTTTCGTATTCTTTCTTTTTCTTCTTAAGAGTTATCGTTAGAAAGGAAAATGCAGATAATGGCATAAAACCACCGATGATGATGATAACGATAAATTTGCCAATGTTTGAAAATTCTAATAGTTCTGCCATAGTGTTTACTTTAATGATTAAAACTCCTTAAACAAGTAGTTCGACGGGATTATTAATACGTTATTTTTTTTAAAGATATTTGAAATATTCCCTCATGAATCCTTACAGTCTTTATTTCAACAATTTTTCAAAATCAAAATAACGTATTGAGAATCTTGTTCCGTCATTTAAATACAATAATAATACCCTTAAAAATAAATAAAGCGGGCAAAATCAACAAATATTAAACGAGCATATAATTATAAGCCATTTTTTGATTGAATAATTAAACAGGTAATCAGAAATTAAATATCTTTTTCCTAAACAAAAGTAACAATAAAGAGTTAGTTTCAATAAACACCAGAGAAAGAAACGATGCGAAAACTAAGGGTTCTATCTATCACCATTTTTACGATTTTATCTATTATTAGCCTATTTTATGTTTTTCAACTAAAATTTGCTTTTAGCCTGGATCAATTTTTTCCAGAAGGAGATAAAGAGTTAGAATTTTTCAAAGAATTCACCAAAGATTTTGAAACGGATATCAATTTTTTATTGGTAGCTATCGAAAGAAAAGAAGGTGTTTTTGAGCAATCCTTTTTGGAAGATTTTCATGACTTCACCCTAGCGACCCGAGACGTTCCATATGTCAAGAAAGCGAACTCTCTGACGATGGTTTCTTATCCATTGAAAACGCCTTTTGCAATCACAACTGTTCCGGCTATCCACATTGATCAACCAGATCGATACGAAAAAGATAAAAAAAGAATTTTAGAAGACGACCGTTTCGTCAACACACTGATCGATGAAGATGCTACTGCTTTAGTTGTTGCCATTAAAACAGCCGATACCGTTGGGCTGGAAGAATCTGCAGTTTTAATAAATGCTATGAATGATTTAGTTGAACAATATTCGTTTGACGACTATCATTATTTGGGGCCTTCTTATTTTCAAAAAGAAATGGTTGAGATGCAGATGCGGGAAGTTATTGTCTCTTCTATCGTATCAGGTATTTTAGTCTTCTTTGTGATGCTCTGGTTATTTAGAAAACCTTGGGGTATTGCCATCTCTTTATCTTCCATTGCTCTCGGTCTTCTACTCTTTATGGGATTTATGGGTGTTACCGGATTGGAGCTAAATGTTATGGCTGCTTTATACCCTGTACTCATGATTATTGTTGGAACTTCAGATGTGATTCATATCATGTCGAAATACATTGATGAATTAAGAAAAGGGAAGTCAAAGAAAGAGGCCATCACCATCACCATTAAAGAAATAGGTTTAGCAACTTTACTAACCTCCCTGACTACTGCCGTAGGTTTCGCGACCTTGATGACGAGTCGAATTGGGCCGATCAAAGACTTTGGTTTAAATGCTGCAGTTGGTGTAATCATCGCTTACATTACAGTGATCTTTTTTACGACAGCGGTGCTTTCTATGTTGAAAACAGATCAACTTATTAAACTAGGAAAAGGACAGGCTTTTTGGGAAAAACTGATGCAATGGACATATAATTACACCAAGCAAAACGCTCGAAAAATTTCGATCGGCAGTGTTCTTTTTCTGGCGTTTTGTCTTTATGGAATCTCTTTAATTACGACCAATTACCGGATAGAAAGTAATCTACCTAGAGGTAAAAAAATCTCTTTAGACTTTTCATATTTTGAAGAAGCTTTTGCTGGTTTTCGACCAATGGAATTTGCGGTCTTTGCGCAAGGCGATTATAAGGCTGATGATTTTAAAGTGCTTAAAGAAATTGACAAATTAGAAACACATCTTAGTACTTTCCCATCCATTAGATCGATCAATTCGATTACTACTATTTACAAAAGTATTAATCAGATGAACGGTAGTAATAAAAGGGAATCCTATAAACTTCCTGACACGGAATCAAAATATCGTCGTTATAAAAAAATGGCAGATAAAATTCCTGAAAGCAATGCAAATGTTTTAATGAGTAAGGATCAGAAGAAGGCCAGGATTAATTCTAGAATTCTAGATTTAGGAGCAGATGAGGTACAAAATTTATCTGGAGAAATTGACCATTGGATTTCTGAAAACATAGATTCTTCAGTCATTAAACTTCGTCAAACAGGGACTAGTTTTATTTTAGATAAAAATGCGGAATATGTCCGACAGAATTTATTGGAGGGATTAGCTCTGGCGATTCTTATTGTTGCGATCTTAATGGGTATGCTTTTTAAAAATGTAAAAATGGTGATCATTTCGATGATCCCGAACATGCTTCCTCTTTTGGTTGCCGGAGCAATTTTAGGATATACCGGAATTGAATTAGAAGCAGGGATTGCCATTATTTTTGCAGTGATTTTTGGAATTGCGGTAGATGATTCAATACATTTTCTGAGCAAGTATAAATTGTCTCGACAAAAAGGTTTGGATATGGAAGAGGCTTTACACATCACATTTATGGAAACAGGAAAAGCGATTTGCCTAACTTCGGTGATTTTGTTTTTTGGCTTTTTGGTTATGTTGTTTTCTATCCATCCGCCGAGTGTAACCGTTGGAGTTTTGATTAGTGTCACTTTATTTAGTGCGGTTTTGGCAGATTTATTACTATTACCAGTTTTGATTCGGAAGTGGATGCGAGATTAAGAGAGGCTGATTTCGCTGACGCGAAATAGGGATAGATCATATGCGAGATTAAGGATAGATTCCTTCGGAATAGGAATAGATCGATTTCGTCGATAGTGATAAACTTTCGGGCTTGCGAGGAATTAGAGATGAGAGATGAGAAGTGTTAAAATTTTCCATTGTGAATTTCGTTATATTTAGGTAATGAAATATTTTACTTTTTTACTTTGCTTTCTATTTTTTTCTGCTTCGGTTTATTCTTCTCCGGATTTCAAAGCTGTGGACAAGCATGCGCTTAATGCTCCTCGGAATATTTCTAAAGACATTTCTAAACTGACTGAATATCTTGTCCACGATTATAAAACGGATCTGGAGAAGGTTCGTAGTTTTTACATCTGGATTGCTCATAATATTGCTTATGATGATTCTGCTTATAGCAATAACAGAAAACGAATCAATCGATCTAATGTAGATATCCTTGATCGAAGGCAAGCGGTTTGTTTTGGTTACACAACACTATTCAAAGAAATGTGTGAACGATCGAAAATATCTTGTTTTATTGTAAATGGTTATGCTAAGAATCAAACTACAGGAGCGGTGGATCTAACTTCTGCAAATCATGCTTGGAATGCGGTGTTGATTGATTCTACTTGGCAGCTAATGGATATCACCTGGGGAAGTGGTAATGATCAAGAGGAATTAGAAAAGTATTTCCTGACAGCTCCTGACCAACTGATATACTCTCATCTACCTGCTGATCCGATGTGGCAATTAATCAATTGCCCAATTCAACCTGGCGTTTTTAGAAAAGCTGATGGCTTTATTACTGCGATGTTGAAAGATACCTCAGTTTGTTTTAGTTTTCGAGATAGTATCAATGCGTATTTAAACCTTCCTCCTTTTGAACAAAATATTAAGTCTTCGATTACCGCTTATCATTTTAATCCTGTAACGGAAAACAAGGAGGAGCTTGGGCATACTTATATGGATTATGTGAGCATCTTAAGTAATCGAGTAGAGGCTTTGGAGATGACAGATTCGATCGAGGCTATTAAAGCGATTCATCTTCAAATTATTGCTACTTGTGCAGAGGCGAATCAGTTGATTGACTTGTATGATCATCAAAAGGAAAACTTGGCTTATTCGCATTTTAATTATGCGATTGCTTTGTCTAAGGATTTACCTGGACATCAAAAACCTCAACTTGTTTTGGATGATATGCTTTTGCATTTTGAAACGGCAAAAGGGATGCTAGAGGGTTTGCCTAGGAATTTTGTGATTGAGAATGCGTTGGGACAGATTGGGGAGTATGTGGAATGGGTGCGGACTTATTAAATGAAACTATATTAATTTGATTTTTAACCGCAGAGAAAAAGAGATGGCGCTGAGATTTATTTCGTAAATTAAACGCCATCTCCTTTTTATTGTGATTAATCAATAATCGAAATTATTGACAACTCTTTTTATGCCTTTTTTCAATCTAAGAACATTAAAGTTCAGAAGATAACCTAGCGATAGATTATTTAATTTCAAATAAGTTATTATTTGTGCCAAATCTAAATCAGTCAACTCTTTAACAGCTTTTAATTCCAGTATAATTTTATTTTCTACCAGAAGGTCAATTCTGTATCCACAATCCAATACAACATCTTTGTACTCTAAAGGAAGTGTTTTTTGCCTTTCTACATATAAGCCTCCTTTTGTTAATTCATATTCAAGACATGCCTCATAAGTCGATTCTAATAATCCTGGACCTAATACACGATGTACTTCAATGGCACAGCCTAAAATTTTCGTTCCTAATGAATTCAAATTATTTTTCATTTTATAAATATTTAAGCCTCTGCGTATCCTCATTCTCTCTGCGGCAAATACACCTTAAAGGTTAGAACACGCAAAATTGTTAATTAATCTTTTAAAATAGCATGCCCTATGCTGCAGTTTAGACAATTCTTTTTGTCGCAATAATTTTTCTTGAGATGAAGCAGAGCTTGGGACTGGTATGCCGATGAAGGGTTCATTCCTAGTTTTCTCCACTCATTGATGATTGTATTCTTCTCTGACTGGAGCTCTTCCAAAAGCTCAAGCGCTTTTTCTTTCAAAGATTCTCTGTCTATTGATTTTCCATAGAGAAAGAGAAACGGTGCGATGGTATTGATGATTAAAAGATGGATACTATTTTTACCTAAGGATTTTTTTCGCTTGATCGATGGCTTGTCAAAAACGTAATGAGTTTGCCAGTAGTTTGAAATTTTAACTTCAAACATATGTTCTATTTCTTTGACATTTTGGACTGCAAGAATTTTGCTAAATAGATGGGAGGATTGATAAACCAAAGTCGCAAATTGAGCAATCCTAATACTAGGAAAATTAGCTGGCCGCATCCGCATATATTTCCAGGATTCTGAATGGATGGATTGGAGATTGTATTTCTTTTTTAAAAAATTATATTCTTTTTGAAGACGAATAGGGTAGTCATCTTTAAAATCAATTTCTAACATTCCTGCCTGACCGAAGAGCAAAGCTTCTAATTGAAACAAACTATTTTTATGCTTACCTAGAATCAATAATGGGAGCGATCTTGCTAATTGTTCGAATGGCTCGGTATTAACTTTCACACCAAAACCTCTCGCTAAAAACTGATAGAAAGTTTCTTCCCAATTATTTTTATTTATTTCTAAGGAGCGAATGATGTCCGTGGTTTTATTTTCTAGTCGCTCGACGAGCAAGCGATCTAGCCAGAGGTTTTTCGTAATCTCCTTGACTTTGCTAAAATGATGCTGACAAGGAATCCACGTTTCATCTCTTAGTAACTTTCGGTATATTTTGGAAATCTTCGGAGGGATTCTTTTCTTGATTTCAAGACAAGGGATGCGTTCACCGTTGTTTCGAAAAACAGGTTTATCTTCCTCGAAAACGACATGAAGAACTACACTATCATAAGCTTTGTCTTCTTGATGTTTGTGAGCATACCACTCTGAAGCATTGACATGAATTTCTACATTCCCTGCCCAGAGCATATCACCTATTCGGATTCTGGCATTGGAAAAATCAGGACCGGCGTCAAGATTATGTTCTCCGGTTGCTTGGATCGTTAATGGTTCACCGTTTGTCGTTTTCAGAGCTACATGATTGAATTTTCGCATGCGCCAGAGATAATGTAAGAAGTCTTCTTTCATGATATAGATTTACTTTTTTGAAAAGGGTTCTATAATGAAGACTCCAAAGGATGGGAAATTCCATACTTTTTTTGAGTTTTTTTTTATTTTTCCTTTGATAAGGGGGATTTTACGGGGATACGAAATGCATGAAATTTTATTAAAAAAAGATTGTTCTTTGCCATTTCAATTAAAAAAACTCATAAAAAAGTTTGCCTTTCTTTATGAGTTTCGTGCCTCCTTCGAGGGCTTCATGTCCTATTTCTATTGTGGACTATCAATTAGACCCGTTCCAATTTCACTGGATAAGTCCGACCTGAATACCATTGCGGGACATAGATGTTTTCATCGTTATCGAGACAAACATCGTGTGGATTAAGGAAGGTCGAAAGGTCCGACTTTGGTACTCTTAGAATCCCATTTTCTTTATATTCTGGTTGGCTTCCACCAGGAAAAGAAAGGACTTTATTGTTTTTATCTAGGACAGCTACTATTCCATCGTAGCTCCCCCAAGTTCTGGTCACTATAATTGCGAAATATAGATTATCGCCTTTGATCACGGGGCGGCAATTCCAACAACCGGGGAGTTTGATCGTTTCTAATCTTTTCCCATCGAGGGTAAATCTTTTGTACTCTTGCATCGCACGACTAGTAATTAGAAGCGTCGGATTACTACTGTCGCGAGTATCAAGCGTCACTCCATGACAGCAATCAAATTCATCATCACCTTTTCCACTACCTCCGAAATGAGAAATATATTCTCCTTTGGAGTTGTACCGGGTGATGAAGTTTTCGCCATAACCATCAGCAACATAAAAATCTCCATTCGGAGCAACTGCTGTTTCTGTTGGATGATACTTTTTAGGGTCAGCATAATTTGAAATTTCTTTGGGAGCTCCCATTTCCAAAAGCACTTTTCCATCGAGGGTTGTTTTATAAACTTTCCCATTATCCGAATCTGTTATAAACAGAAATTCTTCTCCTCCTTCCTGCGTAATCGTGAGACCGTGTGCACCCGATGCATTAAGCGTCCAGGTATCTAGCACTTTACCGGAACGATCATAAATGAGCACATTGTTTTTGGTGTGATTGGTCAACATAAACAATCTTCCTTTTGCATCTTGTACCATTTCATGACAGTCTTTGACAGGAATTTTCATACTGTCTTGGACGCCCCACTCTTTATCAACATGATATTTAAAGTCGCCATGCCCTACTATTGGTCCCGTGGATTTTCGTTTATTGATGATGCCGAACGAAAAATGTGGAATTGCGATTGCTCCTCCTGCGAGGATGGATGTTTTCTTGAAGAAATTTCTGCGATTTGATTTTTTCATTGGTTTTAATTTTAGCTTGGACACGAAGAGTGCGAAGAAAACACGAAACCCTAGAAGGTTATATTGAGTATAGAAAAATCATTTTGTTTTTTAGTCTTGATAAAAATACTTGATTATTTATTCTTCGGGTTTTGCAAACTG
>CAKZTD010000342.1 GCA_937921595.1 uncultured Saprospiraceae bacterium | reverse complement strand
AGATATTCATGGTCGAGTTTTACAAGTCGAAAAAAACAATACCTCATTTATTGACATTTCCAGTTTACCAGCCGGCTTTTATTTTATTAAAATAGAAATAGATGGTCGAGTCGCTAGTACTCGAATAGTAAAAGAGTAATTCGTAAGGTATTGAATAGTTTAAATCTAATGGAGCTTGGCTAGAACTTAATAGGGTAGTCAAGTTCCATCACAATTTGAATAAGCAAGCACGATAAGTCCAATATATTCGCAAATAACGAATCTTGGGAAAATGAAAATATCTAATAACAAGAATGGCTATCAGATTGAAAATGATTCGGACTATCTAATGGTTGAATCTCAAGGTCTAGGAGGAAAAGCGTCAACCAACTTTTAAGTATTACAAAAGATTTTTCCTGGAGTGATTTTGAAAACAAATATGAGATTGAAAAGGGGAGTCATGTCGATGAAAAACCTGAATTACTGTTACTCGCTTTCTATGCTATTTTTTGTGTGAATTATTTTATGTCGACAAGAGGAAGTACCACCGCTGGTTAGTTTTAATTATGTTTTTTCTTCTTTTAAACGAGACCAATACGTCGTTTGCGGAATCATCAAACCACCCTTATGATCGGGAGTCATGGTGTTCATCATATTAGGTCTTATTTTATTTCCTAAAACATGAACATCGTAAATTTCTTCCACAGAATTAAGATACGTGATTCTACCAATTTCTTTTCCAGTAGGCAAATGTATAATGACCACACCGGATTGATTTTCTTCTTCTGAAATATTTAATTTACCGAATGTTGAAGAACTTTTTCGAACTTTAGAAAGCCCAACAAAAAGATAATCTTTGTGCAAAGACATCCCTCTAACAAAACCACCGATGCGAGTAACAACTTCGTGACTTCCTTTATCAACATCTATTTTTACTAATTCTCCCGTAGCAGAAAGTAATACATACAAATCATTATTGTACAACCTAGGAGAGTGAGGCATCGCCAAATCTGTTGCAACTACCTCGTTACTTTCTATGTCATAAATCGTCCCGGTAGTCGTAATCGTATCTCGCCAACTTTGATGAGTGTTCCCTTGATTAAAACAAGAAGCGTATTTTGGTTTTCCATCTTGCATCGTCATACCATTAAGGTGGCAACGATCTTCTGGAACTATTTTATCAATAAAAGGAGGACTCCAAAAAGGGGTGAAATTATAATCATCATCCAATTGGACGATTGTAGAAAAGAGTGTATTTACCGCGTACAGTTGATCATTGTTTCCAAAACGTAAATCATGGATGTCTAAGGGGCCAGTATGATACGTAATACGAGGCATGTATAAAGCATCATATTTATTTGGACTCTTGGGGTAGTGGGCTGCAAGGTTTCGAGAATTTGCAAATACGATTACTTCATCTTTCGTAGCTAATGCTAATTTATCTTTTTGAGGATGCTCAGCGATCCCCATTGGTTTATCAAAAAGCCTAGGCAATTGGACCAGCTCTTTTTCATTTTTAGCAGAAATAAAAACGATCTTTCCAGCTTGATAAGTGGAGATAGCGATGCTACATCCTAGTTTCATGAGTAAGTCTGGAACCTGTGGAGAGTAGGTACAAGTGAAAGGAGCAAATTCTCTTTTACGATTAATCGATTCGTTATTTTGCTGCATTGTTTTCTGCTATTTGATGGAAGGAAATTATTGATAATCAGCTCGGTCAAAGGTAAGGAGAATTCTTTCTATTTAATCAATTCATTTGAGAATAAGAAATAGAAAAACAAGGAGCGTGTCCGAAATTGTCAAGTATTCGATCACGCCCCAAGTTATTTTATTTTACAAAAAAGCGGTGATTAGCTAAGGTATTTCCTCGTTCATCAGCAATGTGTAAAATGTACATTCCCGTCGTTAGATCAGCAACTTGAACTTCACCTTTGTTAAGGCCAGTATTAATGTCTAAAGTTTCTGAATTCATAAGACGACCATGAACATCTACAATTCGTAAACTACTATTACCAATCGTTTCAACCGATTGAGCTTCCCAATTGATTACTTGGTCGGCAATAGTTGGATACACGCTAAGTTGACTTACAGCAGTAATGTCTTTAGCACTTGATACATCGCCTAAGTTTTCCCAGAAGTAAACAGCACTTATTTCTGTATCTTCGCTATAAACAGTAGCTATAATATCAACATCACCATCACCATCAATATCTACCAAATCTGGAATTAATATATCCGCATTAGCTGGCACTTCTAAATCAAATGGATTGGCTACACTAGCTGCAAATGCAGGAGCAGTTGAAGTTCCTGTGTTTTCATAATAATTGAAAGCGCTATTACCAGCACCATAAAGACCCTCATTACCAGCAATGATTAGATCTTGGTCACCATCATTATCGATATCATCAAAACTCATCACAAAGGTTTCAACATTCGTATTGGATAAACCAAAAGCATTAACTATTGGATCTTCGAATACTGGAAACGTTGGCATTACACCTAAATTCTTTTGATATTTAAATTGTTCAAAATCATTGGTCTCTTGATAATCATTCATTAAGACATCAGGATCACCGTCACCATCTAGATCTGCAAATGCTATTTCAGAAAACTCTTCTGAAGGTTGAAAATTGAAAGGGTTTGTAGCAGGACTAAGAGAAAAGACTGGTGCCATCCCTGTCCCTGTGTTTTCCCAACCTAAGATTGGAGCACTTCCAGTATCCATATTGTAGGTACCTATAAATAAATCCAAGTCTCCATCCATGTCTACATCAGCAAAGTCAACAGTTGTAGGTAAAGTATTAGCTGAAATTGCAACACCAAATAGATTTGAGGTAGCATCACCAAAGGCTGCTACCGTAGCAGAACCAGTATTTTCTTGATATCTAAGTACTCTAGTACTGTCTCCATATACTGACATGAAAGCATCTTGATCACCATCACCATCAATATCAGCAAAATGATATACTGGGACACCGTCTTGAACAAGACCTGATGTAAATGTTACTGGAGCTGCGAATGATTGAGCTTGAACAGAAAATGCCAAGCCAAGTAAAACTGCAGAAGAAGCTAAAATACGTCGAAGGCGAGCGCTTGAAAATACAGCTCTTGTCTCTCTGTACAAATTTGCTAATCGGTTTTTAAGTTCGATTTGTTTCTCTTTACCAAGCTGATAAAAAGAACCATTTTCGACCATTTTCCCTAGCTTTTTTGATAATGCTCGGAGGTGTCGAATACTCTTAACTTTTGTAGAGTAAAATTTCATATTTCATTTAGTTTAGTGAAAGAATAAAAGTTTGCTATAAATAAAAAAAGGAAACAAATAGTAAGCGATCTGAGCCCTCCCCAGGTTATAATTTGGAGGTGTTAATTAGATTTTTTTACTGTTTAGTTTCTTATCAAATAAAATTCATAAAGAATAGAATCAATCTTTCTGTATAGGCAAAAAAAGTTTAGCGTAACTACCATCAGTAATGTGGTGTAATGTAATTATAATTAGCTCATTATGAGCGATGTATAAGAAGTTTTAGCCGTTAAAAATAAGTATTATTAAACACAACAAATACCTGTTTTTTCGACTGTAGATATCATTAAAAAAATTAGCTTAACCTTTCACATTCTAAGGATTTTAATTCTTGCCTACGCTGTTCAATATTTCCTGTATTCAAATGCGAACATCAACAAAATTTGCGATA
The DNA here is from genome assembly GCA_937921595.1 of uncultured Saprospiraceae bacterium. Lineage (GTDB taxonomy): Bacteria > Bacteroidota > Bacteroidia > Chitinophagales > Saprospiraceae > JAHDHW01. Next base: position 2,045 of record CAKZTD010000342.1, on the reverse strand, counting down.
GATGTACTATTTTATTTGATAAATGTTCTGAATGGTAGGTTTCATGTTCTGAACGGTAATTATATTTTGATTTAGGTCATTTTGTGAAAGTATTGTGGAAGGTTCTAAACATTACCTGTTACTATTAAAAATAGGACTTGAGAGGCGTATTTTAAATGTGGCTTTATGTTAAGATGGTAATTTTTCTACAAAGGCCTTCAAAAGAAAAAGACCCTTGTAGAAAAATAATCAAGCTCTATACTAGGATGGATTTTATTTTGGTTTTTAAAATGTTGAAAATAGAAATTCCAATTTTAAATAATTATGATTTTCCCTGTTCCAATAATAACTCCTTGTTCTCGGACAAAAAAGAAATAAGTGCCCTTTGTTAAATTTCCTTTTTCGATAATTATTCTATCTGCTTGATATTCTATCGGACAATTTACTTTCGAACCTTTTGCATCAACTACGAATAGTTTGAGGTCAGAGTAATTTGCATTTGGCAATAAAATGTATCCGGATGAATTAACAGGGTTTGGAGAAATATTTAGAATAGCCGTTCTTGTAATAGGCTGGTTAAAAACAGAAACAAATCCATTACATTCAAGATCGCTTGATCCAACTTTTAAAAATAAATCATCAAAATAGGAGTCATTATCTGTTCCTGCATTTCGAGTTCCTGTTAACTCAAATTGAATTGTTCTCGTTTGTTCAGGAATGTCCATCCATTCACTAAACATGGTCCACGAAGAATTTAATGTCGATAATGTAATACTAGAGCCAAGCTCGAAATCATCTTGATCTAAAAATATTAATTTCATTTCAGGTAGATCACTACCTCCAAAATTAGATAGAAAGCCTCCGAAATTTACAACATAGTTTCCAAGGTCAATGGAATCAGAAAATGCGGAAACATCTACGTTTTGAAAACATCGAGCAAGAGCACTATGTTCGCAAAGACCACCAACGGCAAAATATCTATTTCCCGAATGTGGCGAAATCCCATCGCAAACGCCATCGGTTAAAGCTTCTACGACACCTTCTGTAGTGGTCCAATTTGCTAAACTATCTTCAGCGCCTGCATTGATTAATAAATTTGGTAAAGCTATTGATTCCCCTGTGGTAAATGCAGCAGGGAAACTCCATCCACTCCAATTCAATTCTCCATCTCTATATCTAACCCTCCACCAATAATTGGAATTTTCTTCTAATCCCAAAATCTCCTCATCCGTCATGTCATCTCCAGCTTGAGTGTCTTCTTCAAAATACCAATTTTCAAAAGTCTTCCAACTTTCGGCAACAGGATTTGAAAAATTATTCGGATTGGTTGACACCTGCCAATGACTTTGGCCATGTATTGATGAATCATTTTGAGAGATGAAATCACTTCCTTTTAAGATGACACATTCAGGAGTAATTTCCTCATCCTTTGGATAAACCGGGACTGGGATATATATAATAGTACGGTTTAATCTAAGGGTAAAAGTATCCGTAAGTTCATTGTCGATGATGGCATCTTGATCGCCTCGACTGATTCTTTTGATCACCATTCTGGGATCAGCGTCATCTATTACTTCTACTGAAACAAATCCATATTCATCTTGTGAAACTGAGAATTCATCATAGTCGAAATTCGGAAATTCACCCCAATTATCAATTGCCCCTCCTGCCGTTGCTGCATTAATCCAAAGGTGTTTATGGTCTCTGGAATTTCCACGTGAATAGGCATGAGTATGACCGAAAAAATGTATGCTAGGTTTGCCACAATCAGTACTGAATTGTTCCATTCTTTCGATGACTTCTCCTGTATAATTTGATTCTCCAGGCGTCCAAAGTTCGGACTTATGAGGATGGTGCAATTGAGCTAAAACGAAGTCTATAGAATCGTAACTACAAGTATTATCTAATACGTCATTTAACCAATCCAATTGCTCTTGATTGTTATAAGGATTATTTGAATCCAATCCTATTATTCTAACATTACCGTAATCTTTATACCACGAATGTTCTTCAGAACCAGTCGTACCATTTTCGGGTAGTTTAAAATATTGGAAAAAATAATTTGA
>CAKZTD010000341.1 GCA_937921595.1 uncultured Saprospiraceae bacterium | reverse complement strand
CCCGATGTTGGTTCATAAACTGTAGCCGCCTGAATCACTTCAGGATCATTTCGATCTAACACATAGTTATGATCATAACCCAATCCAAATTGTATCTGCTCATGATCGGTTTTAATCCGTGCGCCAATTTTTGTCGGACTGTTAAAATCAAAAGGAGTGTCTTGAACACTAGCCAGTTCACCGGTAGGAATTAAGCCTTTGTTCACAGGAGTATAGCGACTTGCATTGATCTGTAATTCATGATTGAGGATACTTGGATTACCTTCTCCAGCCAGATTGAAAAAGGAATGATGCGTCAAATTCACCACCGTTTTTTTATCGGTGTTTGCACTATAATTGATTTGCAATTCATTTTGATCAGAAAGATGGTAAGTCAAGGTGATATTCAAGTTTCCAGGATAACCTTCTTCCTTATCTTTTGAAAAATGTTTTAATTCGATAGTTTGGTCATCGACCTGTTTCGCATCCCAAGGGATAGCATGGAAACCTTTAATCCCACCATGTAGATGATTGTCGCCATTATTTTTCGCTAATCGGTAAGCTTGCTCGTCTAAAGAAAATTCCCCGTTTGCAATACGATTTCCATATCGACCAATCGTTGCACCAAAGTATTTTTCATTTGCAAAAAGATAACCTTGCAGGGAAGAGAAACCGGCAACAATATCTTTCATATTTCCATTGCGGTCAGGAGTAGTGAGGCTGACCACTCTGGCGCCATAGTTTGTAATGGTTGCCTCCATTCCTGTTTTATTCTTTAATAAAAAAAGATCAATCTGCTTGTTGTCGATTTTTTTTTGAAAAGCTTTTTGGTTTTTTGAAAAGAAAGTTTCTATTGGCTTTTCTTGAACTTCAGCTTTTGGTTCTTGGCAAGATTGAACAGACAAGAGAACAACAAAAAAGGATATAATTTGTATCTTCATAATAGAATGTATTAATTTGATCTACTCTTACGTTTAAGTGCTAAAATTATACAATAAAAACGAACCCTCCTCAATGAAAAATATAATTCTTCTTTTTATCTTTTGTTCCATTTTTTTTAAAACTGGTTCTTTTGCACAAATGAAAACTGATCTTCCCAATTCTGCGATCACAGAAGTTGAAGTGTCTTCTGATCAATACCTTCAAAAAAGGTTTGCTGAAAACAATCGGTTCCATTTTGTGACTAAGATTCCTGTTCCTGTTTCTAATGATGGACCGTTTATCAATTTTTCTGTATCCTGGGAGGTGTTGGGTGAAGAGGGTAAAGTAGAAAAGTTTTTATTTAGAGACGAAAAGATAATGAAAAGTTTGCCTTTAAATCATCATGTTGAAAAACCTTCAGATGAATTAAATTCTGAATTAGCATTTATAAAAGCAGAAAGTGAACGTTTGGTTTTAAAAGTTGTAACAAATGGTAAACCTGCTTTGAAAATGAAGATCCATTTTTACAACCCTGGATTTACGACTTCTGTTGAAAATAAAATTTTAGAAACCACGACTTCAAAATCTCTTACCTGTCCTTGCCCACAACCCACAGTGATGACTAGAAGCGATTGGTGTCCAGCAGGCAATTGTCCTGAAAACTCGAACCCAACAACAACCATTGCTACGCATTTGATCATCCATCATTCAGCTGGAGTAAACACTTCCTCCGATTGGCCAGCAGTGGTCAGAGGGATTTGGAACTATCATGTGAATACTTTAGGGTGGAATGATGTTGGATATAACTGGTTAGTCGATGCGGAAGGTAATTTATATGAAGGTCGAGGTAAAGATGAGCAAGGAGCACATTTTTGCGGAACGAATTCGGCTACAGCAGGAATATGTATGTTGGGTACTTTTACCGATGTAGCTCCACAAGCTGCAAGTATCGAAACCTTAAAAAGAATGCTTGCTTGGTATTCTTGCACAGATGATATTGATCCATTGGGTGTTTCAAATCATAGTGGATCAGGTTTAAATCTTAATAACATCTCTGGCCATCGCGATGGATGTTCTACGGAATGCCCAGGGAATACATTCTATCCTTCGATCGCTGATTTAAGAATGACTGTTTCAGACCATATTAATCAGGTTTGCGGATCAAGTCTTCCAGATGTGATCGTTGCTTCTATAGAAGCTAGCCCTGATCCATTTTATACAGATGAAGTAACTTCTTTGAGCACAACGATTACAAATCAAGGAAATGTAATCGCAGAAAATATCAACGTGACTTTATCACTAGATGGAAATTTATTATCGAACATCATGTTGCAAAGTCTCGATCCAGGAGCGTCTTCTTCATTTTCAAATACTTACGTTTTTCAAGAAACTGGAACCGCTGAATTCTGTGTAAATGTCGATCCAGTGGCGAATGAAATCGAAATCGAAAACAATAATTCTTGTTTAGAAATGAATGTCGAATCTCTAGTCAATGTAAACGACTTTGCTGCTGCTCAATTATCGATCTTTCCAAATCCGACCTCCGGGTATTTTATAATTAAAAACGAATCAAATAAAACTGGCGAGCTTATTATTTATAATTCCTTAGGTCAAACGATTCAATCGGTAGATTTATCGAATCAAAGTCAGCAAGATTTTAATCTTAGTGAATTTCCAAAAGGTGTTTATTTTTTAAAAGTGAAAATCGAAAGCGTTTCTTATTTAGAGAAGATCGTTATAGAATAACTTATCACTAATTATGAAAGTTAAAAATAACATAGTAAATTTTCTTTCTGACTTATTGTTTGCTCTTTCAAAAGTTAAAGTCCATTTAAATCCCGCGATATTTTTTTAAATTAACAGAATCAATGATTCAAACCCTTTAAATCATACATTATGGCAACATTTAATATCAAAATAAACAATGAAAGCCGCCAAGTAGATGTCGATCCAGATACCCCCATGCTTTGGGTATTGAGAGATAGCGTCGGTTTGGTCGGTACAAAATATGGATGCGGAATCGGCCAATGTGGTGCATGTACCATCCATGTCAATGGAACAGCAGTTCGCTCTTGCTCAACACCAATCTCTGCTGTTGAAGGAAAATCCATTACGACTATTGAAGGTCTTTCTGCTGATGCGAGCCATCCGTTACAGGAAGCATGGAGAGAACATGATGTTCCTCAATGCGGATATTGTCAAGCAGGACAAATTATGAATGCAGCTTCATTGCTTGCAAATAATTCTAGTCCTAGCGATACTGAAATTGATCAGGCGATGCAAGGTAATCTTTGCCGATGCGCAACTTACACCCGTATCAAAGCTGCCATCAAAACAGCTGCTAAAAATTCTTGATCACTCTTTTAAATTTAGGTAAAGCGTAGCGATACCGTAACTTGAAAGAAAGGAATAATGCAAGTTTACAACTTGCTGGTCCAAGTAAAAAATCAAGAAGTAATTCATTCATTTCAAATTTTCTAACAATGAAATTAATCACAACTAAACATAATAGAAGATCTTTTTTAAAAGTATCGACAGCAGCAGGTGGTGGTATGATGTTGGGCTTCAGTTGGCTTGCAGGATGTAAACCCGCGACGATTGAAGAGATGGCCAAAGCAGTTCCTTCCTCTTGGTTCGATATTAATGCTTTTATAAAAATCGGGGAGACTGGTCTCGTTACTATCTTTTCTCCGAATCCTGAAATTGGCCAAAATGTAAAAACATCGATGCCGATGATCGTTGCTGACGAGCTTGATGTCAAATGGATTGATGTCGTCGTAGAGCAAGCTGGACTAAATACTGATTGGTACAAAGGTCAGGTTGCCGGAGGAAGTAATTCGATCCGAAACGGTTGGGACAGCCTCCGAATGGCTGGAGCAACAGCTAAACAAATGTTGATCAATGCTGCTGCAAAAAAATGGGAGGTAGATCCTTCCACTTGTTCCGCTTCTGAAGGTGTGATCAGTAATGGCAAAGGGGAAACATTAGGCTACGGCGATGTCGCTTCAGATGCTTCATCTATGGAGGTTCCAGAGAAAGTGCCATTAAAGGAAATTAAAGATTTTAAAATAATTGGCCACGACACGCGCAATGTTGATCTCGATAATATCATAACCGGTAAACCATTATTCGGTTTGGATACTCAGGTAAAAGGGATGAAATATGCAACTTGTATTCGTCCTCCAGCATTTGGCAATAAACTAGTTTCAATGGATGACACGGAAGCTTTGAAAATAAAAGGCGTAGAAAGTGTTCACCAGATTCGAGTACCATTAAAAGAAGGTCGTGAAGTAGATAAGATTGCAATCGTTGCTAATTCCACTTGGGCAGCGATGAAAGGACAGAAAGCAGTCAAGGCCGTTTGGGAAGCAGAGACCGCTGTTGAAAATTCTTCTGATCATAATAATAAAATGCGGAAACTGGCAGCCACTCTTTCTAAAGAACCTGTCCGTAGAGATGGAGATCCAGAGCAAGCATTTAAAGATGCGGATGATGTTTTAGAGCATATTTATGAAGCACCGTTCTTGCCGCATAACTGTATGGAGCCAATGAACTTCTTCGCAGATGTGAATAAGGATGTAATCGATTTGATTGGACCGATACAAACTCCTGGATGGGCAAGAGAAAGAGTTATTAATTTATTAGGCTTGTATGAAAAATCCGGAGATGAAGAAAAAGATAAAGTAGAATATGCTAGAATCTGTTCTAAAATAAATCTTCAGATGACAAGAATGGGCGGAGGATTTGGACGACGATTGTATGGAGATTTTGTAATTGAGGCAGCTAAGATTTCTCAAGTGACTAAAGCACCAATCAAAGTGGTTTTCAGTAGAGAAGATGACATGGCTGCAGGAACTTACCGACCTTCAACGAAGTATAGAATCCGAGCAGCAATCAAAGACAAAAAAATCACAGCTTATCATTTGACAGAAGTTGGAATCAATGGAAATATGTGGGCAAATTTGGCTAGTGGATTTCCTGCTGGAGCAATCAATGATTATCGAGTAGATATTCATGCTTTGAATAGTAATATTACAACTGGAGCTTGGAGAGCACCCTATACAAATTTTTTAGGCTCAGCAGAACAAAGTTTTTTCGATGAGCTGGCTGGAAAAATTGGAGTCGATCCAATCCAGATGCGTTTAGATCTTTTAGAAAAAGCGAAAGTTAATTATGCGGCGCATGAAAAATTTGAAGCTCAGTTTAAAGATGATGATGAAGGATTAAAAGAAGCAACTAAAGACCTTTTGCCAAAAGGAAATTACGAGCCAGAGAAATTTATTGGTGTAATAAAACTAGCTGCTGAAAAAGCAGGATGGGGTAAAGCACCTGCTGGAGTTCATCAAGGATTTAGTACTTTCTTTTCTCACAATACCTACGTAGCGGAAGTTGCAAATGTCATTATGGAGAATGGAAAACCCAAGATCAAAAAAATGACTTGTGCGGTTGATTGCGGAATCGTTGTTAATCCAGTTGCTGCTACAAACCAAGTAGAAGGTGGAATGATCGACGGTATTGGACATGCTATGTACGGAGATTTCTCTTTCGTAAATGGAAAACCAGTTCAAACTAATTTCGACAATTACCGAATGATTAGAATGTCAGAAACGCCAGAGGTAGAAGTGCATTTTGTGAAGAACGAAAATAAACCGACGGGGTTAGGTGAGCCTTCTTTTCCGCCTGCTGGAGGAGCTATTGCGAATGCAATTTTCTCAGCGACCGGAGAGCGAGTGTATAGTCAACCGTATATAAAATCCTCTAAGGTTCTTGGTTAAAAACAAAGTAGTCAAAAAGTCAAGTAGTCAAGCAGTCAATGCTTTGGCCACTTGACTACTTGATCACTTTTATTCCTCCTCATCCCTGTTAATGTTAATAATTGTGCTTCCCGATTTCCCATCCTCCTTTCGCCGCGATCAATTTCTCCGCAGAATCAGAAGCAGGTTTTTCCAATTGAGTTCCCATAGAATCATTCCAACGATTAAGGTAACCGAAGAGAGCAATCACACCCATGATTTCTACAACCTCTCCTTCCTCCCAATGCTTTCGCATGTTTTCAGAAATGGCATCATCTACCGCATTTGGAACAGCCGAAGCAGCAATAGATAAATCCAATGCAGCACGTTCCGCATCCGAAAATGCAGCATGAGTTTTATAGTCCCAAATGTTATCTAATTTTTCTTGTTCAGCACCATAACGTTCAGCCGCTCTGATCGCATGCGCTTCACAGTATCTACATCCGGTAGCCATACTAGAAACATAAGCAATTAGTCTTTTTAGAGCGCTGGTCACTCGGCCTTTGTTTTCCATAACTGCCTGGTTCATTTCCAAAAACGCTTCCGCAATTCTTGGACGATGCATCATGGTAAAAAGACTGTTTGGAGTAAAGCCTAATGTTTCATTATAAAAGTCAATCATCTCTTGTAATTCTGGATTACTATCTCGATCTAATGGATTAACCAATGGTTGTTTCATATCTCTTTTTTAAAATTATTTGTAAATATTGATTTGTATCAGAGTAAATGTATAAAAAATAAGCCATTGCACTTTAAAAAGATGCAATGGCTTTAGGCAGTTTTATTGGGTTTGGTTATAAATAATTAGAAGTCATTTAAAACAACTTCCTAGTAGTCTTATAAATTACCTCTGTT
>CAKZTD010000340.1 GCA_937921595.1 uncultured Saprospiraceae bacterium | reverse complement strand
AGAATTGAAAAAGGAGAAGTTATGCCTAGAATGCATACAATAAAACGATTAGCCAATTGTCTTGATTTTTCTTTAGATGCTATTAACGATACAAAAACAGAATCTACTGAAAAGTTCAATAAATATAAAATCACATTATCTCTAAGCCTTATTGTTTTACCTGCTTTGTTATTTGCAGCATTTATAGCTCAATCTAGCACTTTTCCAGAAACACAATTTGAATTTCTGATGGCGTGTTTTTTTATTTTGAGCTTGATTTCAATATTTCTTTTAAAAATTTGGGGCCGAAAACCTGACTATTAATTAACATGAAACCAACGAATATTCTTATTAACCTACTAGCAATTGCTGCTGTAACAATATTGCCACATTCAGGAATTATTCCGTTTCCATTTGCTTATACTATTCCGATTCTTCTTTTAGTTTGGTTGTGTTTAAAATATTTTGACGAGGACTTTTCTCGAATAGGATTTGAATTTAAATCATTCAATTTGAAATCAGTTCTAGTAGCTTGTTCTATCGGTATTCTATTTTTTGCTTTTTCGCAGTTAATCTTATTCCCTCTCTTGGAGATGCTTATAAATTTTGAAGAAGTTGATGTTGATTTATATAACAAATTGAAAGGAAACACAGGTTTTTATATTTTCATATTAATAATGGGATGGGTGGTAGGTGGTCTTTATGAAGAAATAGTCTTCCATGGATTTATTTTTTCTCGTCTCGAAAAAATGATACCTGGGAAATATGCTACGCAGCTTAGCTTTTTATTTACTAGTATTATATTTGGCGTTTATCACATTCAATTAGGTGGCGCAGATACTATAAATGCCCTCATAATTGGAGCAGGTTATCTTGCACTTATTTTATACTTTAAAAGAAATTTATGGTACGGGATATTCTGTCACGGCACCTATAATACATTAGCTATAACCTTACTTTATTTAGGATACTTGTAAGAGAATCCTAATCATCTCATATCTGTATGCTTTATTCCTCTGCTTTATTTTCTGTCATTTCTTCTACTTCTTTCACCGGAAACTGCTCCGCCATTGCTTTAAACATAGCCATATGAATATCTTTAGTTATGGAGCCTTCGGTTTTGAAATGATGATTAGCGGAGAGCTTGACCATCACTAAATCTTTCTTAGGTTGTATGTAAATAAACTGGTTATAAATTCCAACGGCGAAAAAAGCACCATCATCATTTTGAGGAATCCACCATTGATAACCGTAACCAAAATGATGGCTCGACAAGCCATTATCTCCTGGCATTAGATGCGGAGCATCGGGTGTCGTTGCAGCTTTGACCCAAGCTTCGGAAACGATTTGCTTTCCATTAAATTTACCTTTGTGCAAATAAAGTTGACCTAGTTTTGCATAATCTCGCATGCTTACATTTAATCCTCCTAATGCCAATTCGAAACCGGTATTATCACACAGCCATTCTCCATTGTATTCCATCCCCATTGGATTCCAAATTTTTTCCTGAAGATTTTGAGTCAGCGATTTTCCGGTAACTTCTGTCAGCAACATACCCAAAACCTGAGTATCAATACTCACATAATGACAATAGGTTCCTGGTTTTTTATCTTTTTTCAAACTTTTACAAAAGCTTTCTAATGAAGAACCTAAGGCCATTGTCCTTCCAAATCGATTGATATCAGAATTAAAATCTCCATAGTCCTCATTGAAAAAAACGCCAGAGCTCATTTGCAAAATGTCTTTGATTCTCACACCATCGTATCCTGATCCTTTTAATTGTGCAACATAATCGGTAATTGGTTTTTCCAAATCATATAGACCTTCATCATGAGCGATTCCCAATAAGGTAGAGACAAAAGATTTTGCAATAGACCATGAAATATGTGAGGTTGATTCTTCTAATCCATTGTGGTAATTTTCGAATACTATGGTGTCTTTATGTAAAACCATGAAACCTTCCGTAATTGTATTTTCAAAATAGTCTTCAACCGGGTAGGTTTTTCCATCAAAGGTAAATGAAGTCAATAGTTGATGATCTAAACGGCTTGGGTAACGATATGGACTTGGGCCTGCTTTGAGGTGACTCACATTGAAAATTTGATCCATGTTTTGAAAATTATTGATGATCACTTCTTCATCAAATAAATGGACCGTGTTGTATAAACGTTTAATTGTTTTATATTTAAACAAAGCTAGCACAAGGATAACAAGGAGAAGTATGCCTAATATTTTCAAAATTGATCTTTTCATTTTATTATTATTTTCGAGATAAATGTAAGTAAGTTTCTATAATTAATGATTACTATCTAAAGAAAGATTGGTAAACAAGCATTTCTATTTGAAAAGCCTTCTAAAAATTCATAGATTAAGGACATAGTTTGATATAAACCTTTTTAGTCTTTCACTTTTAAAACGAATGAGACCAAAATGAACAAATTGCCTTATTTTTTATCTTTTAGCTTATTTTTATTTCTTTCATGCCAGCCAAAGCAATCGACGACGGATGCATACTCCAAATGGCAAACCATCACCTTAGATTTTAATGGTCCAAATTCTGATGAGCAATCTAAAACCAACCCCTTTACCGATTACCGAATGATTGTAAGATTCACAAATGGTGAGCAATCTTTTGATGTTCCAGGATATTACGCTGCTGATGGCAACTCGGCTGAAACTAGTGCTGAAAAAGGAAATATTTGGCGTGTAAAATTTACACCAAATATGGAAGGTGATTGGAGCTATGAAGCTAGTTTCCGCCAAGGAAAAAACATAGCAATTAGAACAGAAGCAAATGCAGGAAAAGGACTTTATTTTGACGGTACTTCAGGGCATTTTAAAGTAGGCCCTGCTGATCAAGATGATCCATCTTCAAAAAAAGGTAGATTAAAATATGTTGGAGAGCGGTATTTAAAATTTCAAGAAACTGGCGAATATTTTTTAAAAGGAGGTCCTAATAGTCCTGAGAACTTTCTAGCCTATGAAGATTTTGATGGCACCTATCCTGCTGATTCGTCAAAGAATTTTATGAAAAAATATGAACCTCATTTGCAAGATTGGCAAACTGGTGATCCAGTTTGGAAAAGTGACAAAGGCAAAGGCATCATCGGGGCTTTAAATTATATTGCTAGTAAAGGAATGAATGTCGTTTATTTTTTGACGATGAATATCGAAGGTGATGGTCGTGATGTCTGGCCTTATATTGCTCCAGATATTTTTGATCGATTTGATTGCAGCAAATTGGATCAATGGGAAATTGTTTTTGAACATGCTCAAAAATTGGGGATCATGCTTCATTTTGTAACACAAGAAACGGAAAATGAAATGCTCCTCGACAATGGTAATACGGATCACTTTAGAAAATTATACTATCGTGAATTGATTGCTCGCTTCGGGCATCATCTTATGATCACCTGGAATCTAGGAGAGGAAAATGGACCTGCTTCTTTTACTCCAATTGGTCAAAACGATCGACAAAGAAAAGACATGGCTACTTATTTTAAAAAGACCGATCCTTATCAAAACTACTTGGTCGTACACACTCATTCATGGGATACGGCTAGAGATTCTATTGTTGATTCTTTGTACAACTTTAAATATATCGATGGTTTATCCTTGCAAATCAATCATCGAAAATTGGTTCACGAAGAGACTAAGAAATATATTGACCGTTCTGAAAAAGCAGGTCGTATTTGGGTATCTTCTATGGATGAAATAGGTTTGTATTGGATGGGTGTAATGCCGGATAAAGATGATGTCAATCACGATACCATTCGGCAAGAAGTTTTATGGGGACATTTGATGGCTGGCGGGCCTGGAGTTGAATGGTACTTCGGTTATATGTATGCCCAAGCTGATTTAAATTGCGAGGATTGGCGAAGCCGAGATAAGCTTTGGGATCAGACGAATACGGCTTTACAATTTTTTAGAGCTTTGCCTTTTCCCGATATGAAAAGTCATGATGAATTGATTGATAATAAAAATTATTATTGCTTTGCAAAACCGGGGGAAGTCTATGCGATTTACTTTAAACAATTCGGGAGTACAAATTTAAAAGTCATCGAGGATGGTGAGTATACCATGAGGTGGTTTGATCCGAAGGATTTTAATAATCAATTCGAAACTAAACGGTTTGCGAAAGATGGGAATATTGAGATTGGTTGGCCGATGGCTTATAAGGGATTGGACTTGGCCGTGGTGGTAAGAAAGAGTGATTAAATAAAGAGAACATTTGATTTACTTTGACCAAAAACGATAAATGATATTGTTTTTAAAATAAAAATATCGGCTGGGAATTTAATTCCCAGCCGACCGAACAACTCACATTTAAATTTAAACCAGGGACTTGAATCTTATCCCTAATCTAGATTATTCTTTAATTAGTAAATAATTATCTTTTATTATTGACCAGCACGGTTGATCACATCTCTTGAACTATTTCCTCTTTTCTTAGACTGCTTCATATGTTGATTTCCGAAACGGTAATTAACTTTCATATTCACCACTGGTCCATCCCAACGATCATTGATTAAGATATCCATGTTGGAATATTTTACATCCGCTTCAAGATATTTCGCAAAAAGATTATCGCAACCAATACTAAGTGTCAATTTATCATTCAAAAACTTTTTAGCAAATCCAACATCTACTCCATATAACCAACTGGCACTTATTAGACCATCTTGTCCTCCACTATTATACCAGCCACTTACTTCTCCATTGATCTCTCCTGGCAATTTAAATTCTGCTTGCAAGAATCCCGTGTAGTCCCATTTTGTTTTGTCAAAACGAGCATCTAGATAATCAGAATCGAAAGCATTTCTATTAGCAATCATTCCACCATAACCGCTGATTCCTGGAATAAAATCTAAAGGAAAGAATAAACTAATATTGAAAACTTTAAAAGATTCAAGATTTACAGTGGTAAGATTTGACGTTCCTTCTGCATCGTTTTGATCCGTCACTTCAATCATCGCATCCTTGGTATCTTTATATTCTATATTGAAAAAAGGTTGTCCTTGAAAAGCCAAATTAAACTTCGTACTGTGCGTCAATGCAGGAGCAAGATTTGGATTACCAGCTTCAAAAGTATATTGATCCAAGAAGTATCTAAACGGATTTAAATTACTATATCTTGGACGATCAATTCGGTAACTATAAGCAATCGAAGCTGTCAGGTCATCGGTAATTTTTCGACCTAGACTTGCACTTGGAAATAGCTTAGAAATAGGTCTTGTAATCGTTGAATCCAAGGTAACAGAATAACCTTCAGAATCGCTATCTTCATATCTTAATCCAAGGGTTCCATTCCATTTTCCATAATCAAAAGTCATTTTTCCATAACCCGCAAGAATCGTTTCATCAAAGATAAAGTGATTACTCTGACCTGCGTCAACTTCCCAATCTCCAGATGGTTTTTCCTTACGATTGATCAAATCATTATCCAAGGTAGCATCCGTATATTTAGCTCCTAATTGAAGCTTTAATTGCTTAGAAATTGGTAAGGTATAATCCAATTGTCCAGTCCAAAAATCAGTCTCACCAATCTGATCATTCTCTTGAGCATAGAATGGTTCATTGACGTTGACTTCTTCAGAACTCAAGCGATTTAAGCCACCATTTTCGATCCGAACGTAACTAACATCAAAAGCAATTTTTTGACCACTTGTATCAATTTCAAATTGGTAATATGGATTGATCACCTTCAGCTCCCAAGTTTTATCCTGCTTGTTTTCAGTCAATAATTTCCAATCAGGAATTGCATCATCTTGAAAGTTTATATTCGTTGTATTTTCTACTAAATTATCCGTGATACTCTTGACATATCTTGAAGAGAAACCTACCCGATGACGTTCATCGAGATCCCAGTCCAAAGCAAGATTCCCACGATAGCCTTTAGAAAAACCAGGATCATAACTATCTTGTTCATATACATCTCCAGCAACAATTCGAGTAATTTTCATATTGTCATACCAAGCATTTTTCCACACTCCTACTCCACCATGAATATTGATATTGCCTTGATAATGGCTCAACGACAATCCTGAATTTCCTTTCCAATTTTCTCCTTTGGCGACTCCTAAACTAAGTCGGCCATTGGTTCCAAAAAGCGAATTTTTCTTTAGTACAATATTGATAATTGGACCAGTTCCTTCCGCAGGAAACTCAGATCCTGGCTGATGAATTACTTCCACCTTTTTGATGTTATCACCAGGAATATCTTTTAAAAGAGATTGAACATCCATATATTTTGTAGAACGTCCATTGATCAAAATCGTGATATTACTTTGGCCAGCCATTCTTAATTTATCTCCCGTAACAATCATCCCAGGCACCTTCTTCATCACATCCATTAGATTGCTATTCAGGCTCGTTAGGTTATTTTCGACATTGACAATTAAACGATCTGCTTTTTGCTCCAACAAAGGCAATTTAGCGGTCACCTCAACGGTTGAAAGCAAAGCCGCATCTGGCATTAATTTCAGATCAACCTTTGTTCCATTGTCCTTAGGAAAAGAAAGTGTTTTGGATTCATTTTTAAACCCTAACATATTTATTTCGACATAATAGTCTCCATCTTTTACATTATTGATACTAAATTTACCTTGATCATCAGAAGATGCTGATTTTGCAAAAGTGCTATCTGTTTGATTATAAAGCGCAATTGTCGCAAAAAATACCGCCTCATTTTTATCATCGGTAATTTTTCCAGAAAAGGAACTTTGAGCAAATAAATTTTGAAAAGAAAAAATTGTAATAAATAATAATGTGAGTCTTGTTTTCATAACTTCTATTAAGGTTAATTGATGTTCAAATGTAATGGCTATTCTTTATGGTGACGATTTAAAAAGACGAATGGGGTCGATAAATCGTTAAAAGGCGTTTATCTAATGATGAATAAATTTTAAACCACCCCTACGAAAGGACAGTGTTATTTTTATTTGGTTGCAAGAAAGAAAACTGTTTGATAATTTCTTAGGAATTTTAATCAGTGCCACTAGCTAGTCTCTTACTAGCGTTATCATAAAACAATAGTTTTATTTTTTAACGAGTCAGATATTCGATGGTTATGAAGAATATGTTCAATAGGACATATTGAAGAGACTTATGTGTTTCAACATAACATTTTTTATTATCACATAAACCACATAAGAGCAGAAAAAGTAAAGTACTTTGATTTGAATTTTCTGAATTCGAAATTCCTAATTGGTTTTATTGCTTTTCTTGATAAAATTCTATGGATTCTTTTCTGATGTTCCAAAGCTGGAAAAGTTCGGATTGAAGTTCACTATGCTCAGGTTTTTCAATTGGGTACCAAGAAAGTACATTACAATCATCTGAAATTTTTAGAACGGGTTCTGAAGATTCTGAAATCGTCTGGATTTGATTTCTTTGGCATTCGTAACCTTCGAAATCGGGTTCATCAGCATAGGTGAATACAAAGGAAAAAGCTAAAACCAAACTGAAATATACTTTCCAATGTTTTAGCTTATTCGATTTTAAAATAAGGTAAGTTGAATAGCCATAAAGATAAACCAAGCCAATGATGATTGGTAAAAAAGTATCTTTTCGAATGATGTTTGGTCGGTATTCCCGAAATCCTCCTAATGGCAATAGTAAAAGGTATAAGATCGAAAATAATCCGATCCATTTGAAGATAGTGTTTATTTTCGAGTAATTGATATCATATTTTCTTATTAAAAATAGATTGATAAACAGCATCAAAAACAATAAGGGAAAAACCATTTTTTGAGAAAGCTGATAATATAAACCCAATGGAAGTCGGCTGTATCTTTCAAAAATTGAAATGCCCCCTTCCCCACTCTCGACATTGAATTGACCAAGATAAATTGAATACAAACAAAGTACACTCAGGCAAGCATAAGAAACCAAAAGATAACCAGGGATTCTATCAAAAATCAAAATAAGTTTCCCTTTAAAATAATCTTCGAATATTTTTATAAAAGCCAAAAATCCAATCACTAAAACAACTCCAGGAACTAGTGGACCACTAAAAGGAAGAATCACTAGAAACGGAATCAACAAGATTTTAAAAACCCAATGGACTTCATTCTTTTTCTTTTGCAAACAATCATAAAATGGTTTTAAATACAACAATAACAAAAACAAAGGAAGTGCATAAAACGAGCTGTAGGTAAACGATTGAGATACGATTCCAAAATAGCGATAAAAGTGTCCTCCGGATTGAAACAATGGAACGAGGATAAGCATTGCGATAAGCACTTCTTTATTCCAAAGCTTCTTTGCTCCTACGATCATCATCGCCAATATACTAAGCAAAGATAAATGAATAGCCGTTTTAGAAATACCCGCAGCTATAAATATGCTATCAATCGGATTCACAAAATTTTGTAAAAAAGAAGGAATGGTTTTATAAAAACCAGAAATATACCAATGCACAAAATAGCGATTTACGCCTCCATATCTTACACCTTCGGAAATCGCTTTCCATCCAAAAGGTTCTCCTTGAAGAAATTCATATTGATAAGTAAACAGTATGATCGCAGGTAAATCGCCGTCCAGCACTTTGCCCATATGCTGTAAAAAAGTGTAACTCGTATCCAATACCAGAATGATGAAAAGAATTGGAAAGACAAATTTAGACGCTTTGATGTTTTGCAAAGATTAATTTGGATTAAACTATTATTTCTCTCACTCCTAAAACCTAGGATTCACAAAGTTATTATATTTTGAACCAAAGCGATAATTCAAACCAAAATAAGTGAAATATGTAAAATCGGTGTCTAATTGTTTAATTTGTAAGAGAATGTCCTGATCAGTAATGTCCGATTTAGCAATATTAATTCGATCACTCACAAAAGAAACATAACCACCAATATCAAGACTAAGGCCTTTAAAGATTTGCCATTCAATATTAGGATTTAAAGAGGCACTATAAAGTTTTGGATTATGCAGAAATTGCTCAAAATCCAAATCAAGAGAAATATCACCCCACTTCTGAGTTTGTTCAAACTCTATTTCTAAACCATGACGCATTCGCGTTTCAGAAAGCTTATCATAAATAGTTGTATCGGTATAATTGTAGTATTCTGGTCCGATAGAATAATTAAAAGTAAATCGTCGAGTACTCGTTTCAGTATAAGGAAAGATGTTGTATTCAATAGCAGGTTTGACGTTTGCAGAAATGTCTGTATTTCCAAAAGTAGACGACCCCGTTTCTGCTCTAAAACCAACAGACCATTTAGGTCCAAGACTTTTCACATAGAGCATTCCTACATTATAACTTCTTCGAATAAAAGATTCGTCTCCTCCTGTTAATTTAAACGTCGATTTTTCAAAATTATAACGAGCATAAACTCGAGTTTTATTCTGATCGGTTACTCTTGACAAATTAACCCTTCCAACTAGATCAATACTTTTATAATTCGCTTCCCCATTTGCATATCCATTTCCACCAATATTAAACACCCAATAATTCCAGGGGTCTTTGACAATCTCGCTTTCTCCCTCCTCATTCTCTTCAATCGTCACCTCGTAAGAAAGCTGTTCTAGCAATGGTGACTTTACTAAAAACTGAAGTAAACCTTTTTTCAATTCATTAACAAACTGTTCTCTTTCAATGGCATCTGTAGCATTGGGATCAGTAAAATATTTGATGGTATCTCTGATTTCTGAAAACTCATTATTACCAATGAATGCAAATTGAACTTCCCGTCCACCAGCTCCAGTTCTTTGTCGAGTCGCCAAAACATATACATCAGCCTCTTGCCGATTCATCATATAATTGACGAATTGGATTTCTTGCTTGACATAAGTAAAGTCGCAATTCATTTGACAATCGATGAATAGATTAATTCGACCTTCTTGGTTTTGAGAAAAAAGAAAGGAGGTGATTACTAAGGTAAGAAACAGGGTGAGTTTAGTTTTCATTTGGCACTTTATATGATACAGGATTTACGGATGTAGAAATCGTTTAGTTACTTAATCTAGTTTTTTAACGTTTTCCAATATCAACAAAAGTAAGCCATAAGAAAGACAAATATCTGGTTTTGAAACTGTTTAACAGCTGAATAACAGGTTGAGTTTAACTGAGGAACATATTTGAATACCTGTTTAGAAATGAGTGAATGGCCTACTAGATGTAAAAGGAAAAGCTTAGAACTTAAAGTTTCCACCCTATTCACTCATTTCTTCATTCACTCATTCTGACAAGAAGCATTGAGTAATCTAAAACCTAATATTCACAGTCTCATTTTCTTTAGCTCCAAACTCATAGTTCAACCCCCAATAAGGAGAAACGACTAAGCCTGAATCTGCCCGTTCATCTATATCAACATATCTAACTCTTAAGAAATAAGCAACGTCGCTAATCGTTCTATCATAATAATAAAGATGCGCTCCTGAATTGATTGACAATCCTTTAAATATTTTAATCCTTAAATTTGGATTGAAATTAAAATTCGCTTCATCTAATTTTTTCAGGTTTTGGTTTATCGCCAATTTTAAAGAAAAGGTTACATTATGCTGATTATAATAAGCATCTAAATCGAGACTCTGGAAAGCTGTAAAATCTAGGGTAGCTCCTCTATAAACATAATGAGGACCTATCGCATAAGTCACATTTACCTGCATTTTATCTTTGGATTCTTTTGGAAATAAAAGGTACTCGATCCCAGGCTTTATAGCACCGAATGTTCTTTGATTTAAAATTCCAAACCTTGATTCTCTTATTTGAGTTTCAAAAACTAAATAAGAAGAGAAATTCAGTCGTTTACTTAAAGGAAAAATATGCTGAATCGCATTTCTAGAAGTTACTGTTTGTTCGACAGGAGAATATTCTTCTGCTTGATAATAATCTAAATTGGACCAAATATTTATTAGTGATTTATTGATTTGTTTGGAAGCAAACAATCTGAGGGTGCCTTCAATTTCTTTAAACCGTTCGCCATTATTGCTTTGGATTTTCCGAAATCGATAATCTCCACCGATTTCGAAATTCCATCCATCCCATATTTTATTTGTTGATTCTTCTTGTTGTCCGAAAAGGGAATTCAAACAACAAACTACTATAACTAGGCTTGTAATTAATTTCATATTCATAGCTTTGCAAACAAAAAATACGCTTTAGTAAAAATCTCAGCAGAATAGTAATAATAAAATTCGCAATTTGTACTTCGATTCATTTAGATATACTAAGATACCATTCTATTCTTACAGACGGTTATGTTCCATCAAAGGTTGGTTCATTTTACCTTTTTTTCTTCACCTCCAAAAACATGATCATACTCTCTAAAACGCTCTTTTCTTTCAACTCTGCCTCTTTGGCATCTATCAAATCATTTTTCAACATCTCTATTATCCGAATCACCTTATCCTCTAATTCAATACTCAAGCTTCTTGAAATTTTCACTTCTTGTTCAAATATCCAATCTGTAATCAGACCATCATAAAATCGATTTAAAAAATCTGATAATTGAGCAACAAAACTTGAATAATCAATCTTATACTTTTTTGTTATATCACTCAGTTCATCAACGAAATTATCCAATACTATATTGGTTTCTCTCAATCCTTTTTTTCGATCTCTAACAAATTTCTTTTGATCATAAAACGGAGTAATTTTCATCCGAGGATCATTTTGATTACCAGACATAAAATTCCATGATCCCATTTCAACTAAGCCTTTTTGAAGCGCTTCAATTCTAGGCAACACCCATAAACCACTATCAATTGCTTCCTGTAATTCTTTTTGTTGATTGACTATTTTCCGAATATTAAATTCCTGAAGAATAATCTTTTTTGCTGCAGTCTTATTTTTAACTTTTATTAAATTCTTCTTCTGAGACAAAACCTTATTAAACTTATCTTCTACCTGTTGTTGACTTTTTAATTTTTCTTTTAAAACCTTTAATTCAAATTCTTTAGCTTCAACTAGTTTTCTGCATTCATGATATTTCAAATAAGACAACAGATAAACTTGTCGCGTTCTTTCTAATTGCTCTTCCTTATTCCCTAATATTTTAGAAAACAAACCTCGCAAAGAAAGTTGCTCTAGCTTCACCACATCATAATCAGCTATTTCTAAAGTTTTCTCCAATTTGTTCAATTCTTTATATCTCTCTTTCAGTTTCTTTTCGACACCTTTCATATGCACTTCCACCTTTTGGAGATGAAGTTTTTTATTGAAAAGACTTTCTATCTGTTTATCGTATTTTTTCATGGATAATGAATGATGATATATATGAGAAAAGAAGTAAATATAAGAAAAGTAAGCAATTCAAAACCAGAGAAACCCAAGGATTCAAACTACCTCTTATCGGCGAAAATTCGCTATCTATCCTATAAAAAAGCCATTCTAGCTATTAAATAGGGCTTTAAGAAAATAAAAAGCCCAGTTTTAACCTGTCATTGAGTACTTAAAATCGAATTGATATTAGATTAATAAAAATATATCTATTTGAAAATCTACTTCGTTTGCGTTGCTTTTTTCCTACATCTTTACATTATAGTTGTTCTATTTAGAGCATCTTTTAAAGAATTTAGAGAACGCAAATTAGCATTATATGAATTGAAATTGACTTTGAAATATATAAGTTTATCGGTTAAACAATTAAAACAACCTTTAAACTCCACGATGTAGATTTGAAATAGACCAGTTATTTTGTGCCTCATATTTTATGGAGCATTGAATGACACAAACTCATTGAATTATGGAAAAGACAATTGAAAAATTTCACAGCGCAATTGCTAAATTAAATGCGTCTAACAAAAAGACGGATACTAATTTACCTACCAATTCAGGTTCAATAGACAAAAGCAAACTCCAACAACTAGAAGAAAATACTAGTACATCTTTGGAGGCGCTTCGAGGAACGACGATCATCAATGATCCAAAATCGTTACAAGGAAATATCGAAAATTATATTGGAATGGCTCAAGTGCCGATTGGAATTACTGGTCCACTTTTGATCGATGGTCAATACGCTCAGGGTTCTTTTCAAATTCCATTGGCAACTACCGAAGGTGCTTTGGTCGCTTCCTACGCTCGTGGAGCCAAAGCTGCTACACTAAGCGGTGGTGTCAAAACTTATTACCTTGCAGAAGGTGTTCAAAGAAGTCCAGTTTTTATTTTTGATACTTGTGGTGAAGCCATTACTTTTCAAAATTGGTTGCAAACTCAAGCAGTTACATTTGAAAAAATCACTGCTCAAAAAAGTCGATTTGCTCAATTGCAAAAAGTAGATACTTTGATTGAAGGAAATCACCTGATTACCACCTTCCACTACTCTACTGGCGATGCTGCTGGTCAAAACATGGTGACCATTTGTACACAAGCCATCTGCGAATATATTTTAGAAAATAATCCTCATAAAATTAAAAGATGGTACCTAGAGGGAAATCACTCTGGTGACAAAAAAGCTACTCATAATTCGCTTTCTGAAGTGAGGGGTAGAAAGGTTGTTGCTGAAGTCGTTATTCCAAAAGATATCGTTGCAAGTGTATTAAAATCTACACCGGAAGCTATGGCCGATTATTCAAGAGCACACTTGATTGCTTCCATCCAAAGTGGAGCGATCGGAGCTCAGGGTCATTTTGCAAATGCACTAACAGCCTTATTCTTGGCTACTGGTCAAGATGTAGCTTGCGTCGCTGAAGCAGCCATCGGTATTTCCCGAATGGAACTTACGGACAATGGCGACCTTTATGCTACGGTCACCTTACCCAACCTCATCGTCGGAACGGTCGGAGGTGGAACACATTTACCAACTCAGGCTGCCTGCTTGGAAATATTAGATTGCAAAGGAGCTGGCAAAGCTCGAAAATTCGCAGAGATCGCAGCAGCGATCGTCATCTGTGGCGAACTATCGATTACTGCCGCATTATCCGAAGGACATTTCGCCCGAGCACACCAACAGCTCGGTCGTCCAAGCAAACATCGGGATTAATAATCCCCATTCTAAGAAACATCATCATTTTAAAAAATTGTACTCAGTATTCGGAGTTCGGAGTTTCCGAATACCGAATGCTGAACACCTAATATAAAAGCAATGAATCAATCAAAAATATATCTCCCAACCACAGTCAAGCAATCTTTTGCAAAAAGATTATGGATCTATCAAAATGAAAGGTTTCCATTATTCAAGCATTTGCTCTTGATCGCGACCTTCACTTTTTCAGCTATTGGATACGCAAGAATTTGTCGTGGAGCAGAAGGCTTTGTACCTATGATCGATTACGCATCAGGTGTTTTTATGACCTTCACTTTATTCTTGCTTCTAAGAATTTCGGATGAATTCAAAGACAAGGAGGAGGATGCAAAATTCAGATCTTATTTACCCGTTCCAAGAGGTTTGATCAGTCTAACAGAACTTAGAAATGTTGCCATGATCACTTTGGGTTTACAGGTTTTGATAATTGGATTTTTACAACCAGCACTCTGGAAATTATTCATCATTGTACTTGTATACTTATCATTGATGCGTGTTGAATTCTTTGTTCCTAATTGGTTAAAAAAGCAACCCGTTTTATACATTGTTTCACACATGATGATCATCCCTTTAATTGATTATTTCGCAAGTGGAATCGACTGGCTCAACAATGGTTCTGCGGCACCAAAAGGATTGATCTTTTTCTTTATCGTTTCTTTTTTAAATGGAATCGTTTTAGAAATCGGAAGAAAAATAAAAGCGCCTCAAAGTGAGGAACCAGGTGTTCAATCCTACACCAGTTTATATGGAACAAAAACAGCAACCGTTTACTGGATAATCGTACTTGGCCTGACCGCCATTACATCTGTCATCGCAGCTAGATATGCAGGATTCAGCCTTATTATGCAAGCACTTTTTCCATTTGTGATGATTCTTGCATCGATTCCTGCATTCCAGTTCTTAAAAAGACCAAATGACAAATCCGCAAAATGGATTGAAAACGCTAGCGGGATTTGGACCCTAAGTATGTATTTATTGCTTGGTGGCCTCCCTACTCTAGTAAGTCTTTTGGGCAGGTAAACATAAACCTTTTTGACTACCACAAGAAATGAGTGGATGAGTGAATTTACAAATGAGTGAATGGGCCTCCAAAATGTAAAAGAAATCGAGCTCTGTACTGAGACATTTCCCAAATATTCACTCATTCTTATAAGAAATCTTAAACAAAACAAGAAATTAAAAACTCCATCAGATAGCTCAAAGCAATTTCAAAAAAATAACATCATGACAATCAAATCAATCATAAAAAACAAAGTCCTTTTAAATACAAATAACATCCTATCCAAAGATATTCCATTCATCGGAGGAAAAGCTAGACAATTGCACTTTTTGCATGAAGCCGGATTCGAAGTTCCTCAATGGGCAGTACTCCCGACTTACATTCTAAAACAAGTCATAGAAGATGAAAATAATTTTATAAAATCAGTCATCAATAAAAACTTAGTAGAGCAATTTGATAGCAATAAAAAGTTCGCTGTTCGATCATCTGCCTTGCAAGAAGACGGCATTCAAAATTCCTTCGCTGGTCAGTTTGAAACGGAGTTAAATATCTCATTTGATCAGCTCTGGGAAGCGATTACTAAAGTTTGGAATTCCACTGAATCTGATCATGTAAAAAAGTACTGCTCAGAAAATAGTATCCATGAAAAACCACAGATGGCGATTATCATCCAAGAGATGTTAGAACCGGAAGTAGCAGGTGTAGGTTTTGGTATCAACCCTGTTGATGGCGATCGAAATGCAAAAGTCATTTCAGCAGTCTACGGTTTAGGAGAAGGCTTAGTTTCAGGAGAGTTAAATGCTGATACTTATATAGTAAAAGAAACCATTGAATCTACGATTGCAAAAAAAGAATTCGCGAGGAGAAGAACAGCAGACAATGGAACTACTTTAACTGAAGTTTCAAAACCGTTGCAAAATATCCCATGTTTGAAAGAGCATCAAATCATGACCATTTCCAATGTATTGAATCAACTAAAAGAGACCTTAGGAAAAGCTCAGGATATTGAATTCGCATTCGAAAATGGGAAACTGTTTTTATTGCAAACTCGTCCAATCACCGGCTTAAATAATCTAGCCGATAAAAATGGAGAATTCATCCTTTGGGACAATTCAAATATCGTTGAATCCTACCCTGGTGTAACGACTCCTTTGACTTTTTCTTTTATTAAAAAAACATACGAAGCAGCCTATATCCAAATCGTCCGTTTGTTCGGCGTATCTGAGCAAGTTATTGAAAACAATCAAATGGTTTATGCTAATCTTTTGGGATTACTAAAAGGCCGAGTGTATTATAATCTGGTCAATTGGTATCGCCTATTAGCGCAGCTTCCTGGCTTTAGTTTGAATGCTAAATTCATGGAAAACATGATGGG
>CAKZTD010000339.1 GCA_937921595.1 uncultured Saprospiraceae bacterium | reverse complement strand
TTCTTTTAAAATTATAGGAAGTGTTTACCTCTACGATGGGTTTCAATTTCGCTTTGTCAATTATGCAACCCGAGCAGGAATCCGAGATGTTTGGCATGTTGACTATGTAAAATTGACCGCTAATCAAATTCCAAATGGAAGCTTTGAAGATATTGCTTTTACCAATGTTCCCAATGATATTTTAAAAATCTACTCAAGTGTTCCTTGGAGACATTTCGAACCATCAATGTTGATCGATTCGGTAGACATTGAGCTATATAGCCAATTTGATATAACAGAAACGGCTAATCCAAGTGGTATAAAATTGACCGAATTGGAAACCGGAATAATTGTGAAAGATGAGGATGTATTATTATTAACGGATGCAGTTGCAGCAGAGAATCAACGAAACGTTCCTTCTCAGATTCATAAGTTTCATACCAATGCAGTTGATGTTAATGATGCTGCGGCTTTGAATGGAGATAAATTAGTTTTTGAATTAGAATATACTTTTGAAGTAGTTGGTCAAAACGCTGGATTTTTTCCAGAAGTTGCCAGAAATGATACGGTAAAAAGCAAGACTGTTTTTGACAATTACTTCGCCTATGATGATGGAACAGCGGAACGATCTCTTAGAATTGCATTGGTTCAAGGAGAAGGTCTGGCACAGAAATATACTGCTCTAGAAGCGGATACAATTAGAGCTATTCAGGTTCATTTTCCTCATTTTGGAAATCAAGATAATGCACGTTTCAATATACGGATCCACGTTGGAGATTTAGGAAATGTAGTATTCGAACAATTTTCATTAAAACCCTTTTTCGCTGACTCTGTCTTAGATACCTTACAAGGATTTACAACCATCCGCTTAGCAGATGATTTTGATGAATTGGTTCCTGTTCCAATTCCTGCAGGAGATTTCTTTTTGGAATTAGAACAAGATAATGCAACTCAAATGACAGAGATTGGATTTGATGTAAATACACCTGAAGCTCAGAGTGTGCAATACATCAAAATATTTGATCAATGGGTAGGACTTTTAAATGACGGCGCTTTAATGATGCGTCCAGTTGTCGGATCTGTTACGCCTCCAAATACTGCAGTTTCTGAAGTGATCAAAAGCCAGAAACAATTTCGGATTTTTCCAAACCCTTCTTCTGGAATGGTGAATATAGACATGGGAGGGGAGAACTTAGAAGATTATGAATGTGTTGTTTTCAATGCGGTTGGACAAATGATGGCGCAAGGGAAAATGCAAAGTTCAACGCTTAACCTAAGTGCTTATAACAATGGTGTTTATTATATTAAAATAATAAACTTAGATTCTAATCAAATAGAAACACATAAAGTCATTATCTTTAAGAACTAAAATATGCTTTAAGGTTAGTAAACTTTTATCACAGACATACTGTTTAAAGAAAAATTATATTATTAAAAACAAAAGAGAAATGGATATTACTGTTCAAGAATTAAAAGAAAAATTAGATAAAGGTGAGAAATTTACTTTCATCGATGTTCGGGAACAACACGAATATGATGAATTTAATCTCGGAGCAAAACTAATTCCGCTTGGAGGTTTTCAAAATGCGATCGAAGATTTTGAAGAAGATAAAGATAGTGAAATTGTAATTCACTGCCGTTCAGGAGCAAGAAGTGGAATGGCGCAATCGCTAATGCAAACTGCTGGATTCACCAATGTAAGAAATCTAACGGGTGGAGTTCTAGCTTGGCAAGCGGCTTTTAAGGCTTAGCTGAGATCTGCCTGAAATTTAAAAAGAGCGAATAAGTACATTACTTATTCGCTCTTTTTTATTTATCGCAAACCTATCTGTTTAAAAGAGTGGTCAGGTTAAAAGGACACGGTGAATTTATGGTCAATCTATTATTCTTTTTTCCCTTTACCAATCAAATCCAAATAACCTTTAACGACATCGTTCGCTACCAAGATCGCCAAATTGTAATGCTTTAATTTCCACCCTTCACTTGTTAATTCTAAAACTCCAGAACCTCGGCAATCTCCCATCCAAGTATCCAGTAATTCTTCAAACCAAGCTGTCTTTCCATCATTAGAAAAATAAACATTTCGGCTTTTAGCAGTGAAATCCCAAGCAGTATCTTTTTCGAAAAAGGTTTTAGACCATTCCTTCATTTCGTCTCTCGTCCAACGTTCCGAAGCATCGGTTCCAAGATAAATACCATCGACTGCCATCGTTCCATCAAAGAAGACATCTTCGTCGGCGGTAGCTGCGGCTTTATGCCAGGCATCCATCAGATCATTGATCAAAGCCTCATGATCCGATGGAGCCATCTGACAATTATCTTTTCGTCTGGTATCCGTAATTCCGATAACTTTCCAGCCTTCTTTAGATTTAAACATTTGAAAGGCATTGACACCACAATGGCTCATTTTTTCTCCTAGGTAAAAAGTATATTCCGTCCAGGCAGTTGCTAATAAACCATCCACTTCAATTTCATAAGACCAGATTTTTTCATCATAAATTTCCTCATGAGGCTTCGCAATACTTTCTGCAAACTCTTTCATATTTCCTCCCTTCATTTGATGATTGCCTTCACGATCCACAAAGACTGTGTTCAAAGTCACATCACCATAAATGACTGAAAGTAATTTTGTACTATCACTCTCCCGCATCGCATCAAACATGGTCTCGATAGATTTGATTACTGCTTGTTCTTCCGTCCCTTGTCCAAAGACATTCAAACTCAAGAAAATAAAAAATCCAAGTATTATCTTTTTCATAAAACTAAAATTTACAAACAAAAAATATCTAAACTCCTCACTCCTCACAAGACCGGAGGTCGATCATCTCTCACTTCTGATTTTTAAATCCCCAGTTCCTTTTTCACCATATCCGTCGCATCAATTCCACCTTTAGAATAAAGTGCCAACTTTACATCCATGATATAAGAATATCCATTTGCGGTAGCAACCTTTTCTAGTGCTGAATTGAATTTATCATAAAGAGGAGCGGTCAAACTCTGTTCTTTTTCAGCTAGTTTTTGATCTGCTTCCATAGCTTGCTTTTGTAAATCTTGTTGCATTTTAGCTAATTTAGTTTCAGCTTCTTTTTGAGCATTTGGAGATAAGTTTTGTATATTTTGAGATATCTCAGTATAATAATCTTGAGCCTCTTTTTGTTTAGCCTCCAATTGTTTTTGAAGCACCTTGCTAAAATCTTCTACATTCGCTTTTGCCTGTTTGTATTCTGGCATTAATTGTATGATTGCATCAGAGTCAACATGAGCAATTTTTTGTTGAGCAGTTGCTGTTGTTGTAAACCCTAATAGAGCAATGATGCTAAGAATAGAGCAAAAGTTAATAACATTCTTCATGATTCTAATTTATTTTATAGTTTTTAAAAATTCAACTAATAATTATTGCCGCAGGCAATTCTTCAGTCTTCACTGCTCACTCTTCACATCTGACGAACAAAAGGAGTCAAATTTACCACTTTCTGGTTGTACTAAGACTTAATAATAAGTTAATATTTTCTTCATTTTAGGGCATTTCTTTCTTTTTATCTTCCTTCGCGTTTGCATTCGCTCTGTTTTATTAAAATTATTTTCAAAACGCATCAAAAGTGTATTGTTAGCGTATTTAATATTGTAAAACACCCTATCCAATGATCAACCTGTTAAAATAGACGATGTCCTTGTCTCAAAATAATCGTTAACAGGATAACCAAATGCCCGAAAACTAATAAATAGAATTTTAAAACAAACCACCATAAAATTTTTAACTCATGAGTTTAAAAAAGCAATTTTCAAAAACAAAACCTGTATGTAAGGTGACTTTTACACTCCCGAAGGAAGCCATCATGACTGGTAATCAAGTACTCGTAGTTGGGGAATTCAATAATTGGGATCCAGCTAAAGGTCTGCCAATGAAAGCAACCAAAAGTGGTTATACGGCAGCTTTAGAATTAAAAGCTGGACGCGATTATCAATTCCGTTATTTGATCGATAATCAAAAATGGGAAAATGATTGGGCAGCGGATAGTTACGTTCCATCACCTTATGGTGTAGACAATTCAGTAGTGATGATTCCTGAAGTAAAGAAAACAAGTAAAGTTGCTCCTAAAAAGAAAGTGACTACTAAAAAGGCAACAGTAGCAAAGGTAGATGATCTAAGAAAAATTGAAGGAATCGGTCCAAAGATCGCGAGCCTTTTAAATAATGCAGGAATTGTAAGTTTTACTGATCTTGGTAAAGCAAAGCAAACTGTCTTAAAATCAGTTTTAGCTGAGGCAGGAAAAAGATATCAAATGCACGATCCTAAAACTTGGCCAAAGCAAGCAAAACTAGCTGCGAAAGGAAACTGGGATGCATTGAATAAATTACAAGAAGAGCTGTAAGACAGTGGCGATAAGTGAGAGGTGAGGAGTGAGGTTAAAGAAAGACCTGAGTCCTCACTCCTCACATGGCCGCAGGCCAATCACTCCTCACCTCTGTTAAAAAGAGAATCCAATCTCAAACAAGAAATTGAAAGCCTCCGATCCAAAGTTATATTCCGAAGTCAAACGTATCGGTCCAAAATTAGAAAGCGCTCCAATTTCCAAACCAATCCCTGACATTGTATCTTCTTGATCTGGCGTAAAATTAAAACCATTGTCGTCGACATAAGTAAAAGACGGTGTTTGAAATATGCCATAATTAAAACTCAAAGCGGCAAAAATATCTTCCTTAGGCTCCAGTTGAAATTTAAAACCTGAAAAAGCAAAATTTCCAACCGGACGTTCCATGTAATTGAATCCAGAAAAAGGAATATTGCGTTCACTGTAAGGTAAGCTCCGACCTAAATAAAAAAGCTGAATAAAGTCAGGATCTTTAAATTTAGAATAACCAGCCCAATTGTACCATTCCATAATAAATTTTGGAGCTAGCGGAAAAATCTGTCGATATGTAAATAAATTGTAAGTATCATATTGATTCGAAATCTCAGAACCTTCATCTGAAGTATTGGAAATAATTCCATCTAAAACCAGGTTTCCAGATAACCGTAATTGAGCACCACTGGTCGAGAAATATTTTCGATTAAAAGAATCAAAATTGAAATTAAAATGTCCAATAATCTGATCACTTTTCGGATTACGAGTTTCCAGGTCAAAGAAGCGTTTGTCTAAGCGATTAAAAACAGAACTTATTCCAAGTCCAATGGAAGTATTCAAACCCAAGCCTGAAAAGACATCTAAACGAGTTTTTAGTTTTAAAAAATCATACTCATCGATTAAGGTGCTATTCAGATATAGAAAACCAGGATGGAAACTCGCGAGGGCATTGATTCTAAATCCGATGTTTGGTCTTGTTTTAGTATAAACCAGATAATTTACTTTTAAGGCTGGATTTTCAGAAACACGAATATCTAAAGAAAACTTACTTCCTTGTAAAAATGCATTTTGAATTGTAGCATTAAAAAGTAAACCTGCATTAAAAGTACTGTGATAATTCGCTCCAACTCTTAATGAAATATCATTAGTCTTTGTCGCTCGGATTTTTAATTGAAAACTATCTTGTGCAGGTACGAGTTGATAGTTCGTTTTATCAAAAAGACCAGTTGCGATAACCCTAGATATTTGCTCATCGATTTTATCAATCTCGTAGGTTTTTGTTTTTTCAATTTGTAAAATATTTAGAAAGGTGAGTCTAGATTTTTCATTTAATCCAGTGACCTCAATATTGGAAATAACAACATTTTTTGGCAATTCTTCACTGATTCCTTTTCGAGCTAGTGGAGACTTTACGCTTTGAGGTCCTACTAGTTGTCGGATCTGCGGAAGCATCGTTTTGGCTGCAACTTCTCCTGCTAAAATTAAGGAGTCAATGTCATTAAAATTTAATGCAGAGAATGATGTAATATCAGGGCGGATAACCACGCTCGCGAGATTCAATTGTTGGCGATTGGATTTTGCAATTTGATAACTGCTTGTTTGATCTAGTACACTAAAAATAGAATTGAGTTCTTCTTTTTTAAATAAAAGTGCACCAACGTCTACGGCAATTACAATATCAGCTCCCATATCAAAAGCATCTTGTACCGGAAGGTTTCTGGAAATACCACCATCGACAATAAGTTTTCCATCAATTTCTAATGGTTCAAAAACAGAAGGAATACTGATACTTCCACGAATGGCATCCGGCAAGAATCCACGATCGAAAACAACGGCTTGCCCTGTTTCTAAATCTGTTCCTATACAACGAAAAGGGATTTTAAAATCATCAAAGTCATCAATTCCATGTATCTTCTGAGTAAGATTCGAAAGCATGATGGCTAGCTTTTGACCATCGACAAATCCCTTAGGTAATTTAACTTTCCCATTGACCAATGGAAAAGAAAAAATATATCGCTCTTCATCATCCTTCTCTTCGATCGTTCGATAACTTCGATCATATTTGTCAGAAAAGTAACTGGCCCAATTTAGATTACGAGCGAGAGAGTCCAATTCTTGACTACTGTAGCCAATCGCATACAAACCTCCAACCACACTTCCCATACTTGTGCCTGTTACAATATCGGGATAGATGCCCGCTTCTTCCAAGACTTTTAAAACACCAACATGGGCAATACCTTTAGCACCACCGCCACTGAGTGCAATACCAATTTTTTTACCATTAGTCTGAGCGAAACCACTGTTAGAAAAGCTAAATACCAATACTGCAATTGTAAGTAAAACGAAGTGGTTCGAAATTGTTTTCAAACCATTTCTATATCGGAGAAGAAATACATAGAATAATTTTTTCATTGATTGGGTATCAAAAATGGTTTTTGTAATTTTGGATGCTAAAGAAATCCAAAGTTAGTAATAATAGATAGATTGCTCCTTTTAGTTGCTACTTAATCTTGTCGAAACTTTTTTTAATCAGAAAATAAACGTTTATAAAAAGGCTTTATTTTATTTTAGATCAGTTATGAAAAAAATGCTTGGATGAAACAAAAAGTAAAAACGAAACTTCCTAAAAATAAAAGGCAACCAATTAAAGAGGTTAAAATTTATAACAATATTGTTTTTCATAATTTAGATTGGCTGGAATGGTGTACGATTGCTGTTGGATTGTTATTTGTATTTGCACCGGATATTGTAGGGTATAAGTTTTTGTTTTCGGTACTTTTAGTGACGCCTATTTTAGGTCTAATGTTGAATGGAATAAATCGCCCAAGTATTATTTCTCTTGTTGAAATTGACTTAAGAAATAATAAGTACGATGTCGCTGATTTTATAGACTGGGCAGCTTGGTGTATCACAATTAGAGTAATACTGGATTTTAATATTGATAGCATTAGCTATTTAATAATTCCTGGACTAATTGCTACGATCTCAATTATAATATTACTTTTTCTAACTCACAAAATGATAATAGGTTTAAAGAAAAGTAAAGCATGGATCTATTTTTCTATTATCTTTAATTTGTTTGTTTATAGCTACGCTGCTACTTACGGAGTAAATTGTGTTTATGACAACTCTGTTCCCGAAAAATATACATCAGTTATCATGCAGAAATATACTTCCTCAAGAAAAAGAGGAACGAATTATAATATCGAATTTATTTCTTGGGAAGATAATAGTAAATTAAAAAAAGAAAGAATTCCAGAATCAATCTATAACGAAATTAATATTGGTGACAACATTGAAATTTATAGAAAAAAAGGATTGATTGGGATACCTTGGTGGCATATAAATAGAATAGGTTACACGGAATAAAATCAAATGGAGATAATAACCATTAGCGTATTTTAATTTTTTTTATAAAATGATTTTAAAAACCAAAAGGCTGAATTTAGAAAAAGCAAAACTTGAAGATGCTCCATTTTTTTACAAGCTTCTTAATAGCCCAAACTGGATCGAATTCATCGGAGATAGAAATATTAATACGCTCGATGATGCTGAAAAGTATATTAAAAATTCTTTAATTCAAAGTTATGCAAATCATGGCTTTGGTTTATATAAAATGACTTTGCAATCTGATGGAAAACCCGTTGGAATTTGCGGATTATTAAAACGACCAAATCTGGATCATCCCGATATAGGATTTGCTTTATTACCAGAATATGCCAAGCAAGGGTATATGTTTGAAGCAGCAGAAGCGACTATGGATTATGCGAAATCCATACTTGGTATTTTTACCATTGTTGCAATTACCACAGAACGAAATACCAACTCCAGAAAGCTTCTTGAAAAAATTGGTTTAAAACTAAAAGGTAATATCTCCTTCGAAGAAGGTGGTAAAGATTTTTTATTATACTCAAACGAAAACTAAAGCAAAAAAAACGCGTAGAATTAATTCATTTCGATCAAGATTTGGCCACCTCTATATTTTACCAAATTCGATAATGATCTGACTTGTTTTGAGGTCAAACTAATTTAGAACATAAAATAAAGATTTCGTATTGACCATAGCGTAGTCACATTAAGTAAAGGATTTATACCTTTACATCACAACAGCCGAAAAATGACAAGCACGAGTATTCACATCACAAGATTCACGGAATTCGATATCAGTCTATTTAAGTCTGGTAAACACTTCAAGCTATACGAAAAGCTTGGTAGCCACCTCATGGAAGTAGAGGGCATCAAAGGCGTCTACTTTGCGGTTTGGGCACCAAGTGCCAAAAGCGTTTCCGTGATCGGAGAATTTAATGATTGGGATAAAGATGAACATCCTTTATTATCACGATGGGATGGTTCTGGTATATGGGAAGGTTTTATTCCAGAAGTTAAAAAAGGAACTGTTTATAAATATATGGTGGAAGCATCCGATGGTCGTCATCTTGAGAAAGGTGATCCTTATGCTTTCTCTTGGGAAATTCCTCCACGCACAGCATCAGTGGTTTGGGATTTGGAATATAGATGGAAAGATAAAAAGTGGATGGAGACCAGAAAAGAAAATGCCAATGCTCCAAAACCATTTTCCGTTTATGAAGTGCATATTGGCTCGTGGAAAAAAATAGGAAAAGAAGGCAATCGTTCTCTTTCTTATCAGGAGATGATTGAACAATTGGTTCCTTATGTCAAAGACCTTGGATTCACCCACGTAGAATTTATGCCGGTCATGGAACACCCATTCTTTGGGTCTTGGGGTTATCAAGGGACAGGTTATTATGCTCCTTCTAGTAGGCATGGAACACCTCATGAATTTATGGCTTTGATTGACGCTTTTCATGAAGCAGATATTGCGGTATTACTGGATTGGGTTCCTTCTCATTTTCCAGAAGATGCTCATGGATTGGCAGACTATGATGGAACGCATTTGTATGACCATGCTGATCCAAGAAAAGGTTTTCATCCAGATTGGAAAAGCTGTATTTTTAATTATGGCCGAAACGAAGTACGAGCTTTCTTGATTAGTAACGCCATGTTCTGGTTAGAGATGTACCATGCAGATGGACTGAGAGTAGATGCGGTTGCATCCATGTTATACCTGGATTATTCGCGAGAAGAAGGGGAGTGGATTCCCAATGAATTTGGCGGACGAGAAAACCTAGAGGCTGTTTCTTTTTTAAAAGAATTTAATGAAACCGTCTACGGTGTCTTTCCGGATATTGTAACCATTGCCGAAGAGTCTACAAGTTGGCCAGGAGTTTCCAAGCCAACGTTTGATGACGGATTGGGTTTTGGTCAAAAATGGATGATGGGCTGGATGCATGATAGTTTGGAATATTTCAAAAAGGAACCTATCTATCGAAAATACCATCAAGATGATATTACTTTTAGTTTAGTCTATGCCTTTTCGGAAAACTTTATGTTGCCGCTTTCGCATGACGAAGTGGTCCATGGAAAAGGAGCATTGATAGAACGAATGCCTGGAGACGAATGGCAAAAATTTGCTAATCTTCGATTGCTCTATGGGGAAATGTTTATGCACCCTGGATCGAAATTATTATTCATGGGATGTGAATATGGGCAGACCAGTGAATGGGATCATGATAAAGGATTAGAATGGTGGCTGCTCGAATATCCTCTTCATAAAGGTATTCAAAACTGGATCAGAAATTTAAATAATTTTTATAAAAATCATCCAGCATTATATCAAAAACAATTCGAAGAGGAAGGCTTCCAATGGATAGATTATTCGGATAATGAAAACTGTGTCATCTCTTTTCTTAGAAAAGGAGATGAAAATGAAAACCCACTTTTAGTCGTTTGTAATTTTACACCAGAGGTAAGAGAAAATTATAAAATTGGTGTTCCTAGTTCAGGGAATTGGAAAGAAGTGTTGAATAGTGATCATGCTGATTATGGAGGATCTAATATATTAAATGCAAGTCCTTTAGTTTCTGAAACCATCAAATGGCATGGACAAGAACAGGCTTTGAATTTAAAACTCGCTCCATTGGCGCTTATGGTTTTTGAACGAGAGTAATTAAAGTTTGCCAATCTTAGCCGAAGCAAAAAAAAATCCTGAGTAGAAATTTCTACTCAGGATTTTTTTAATATAAATTTAAATCTATTTCTGAATTACAAAACGCTCCGTCGCAACAGCCGCATTCTCACTCTTCACATAAATGAAGTAAACGCCATTTGTTAAGCGAGCAGTATTGATAGACTCAATTTGAGTGATATTGTCAAAGATCTGAGTTTGGATAACCTGACCTTGAACATTAGTAATTGACACCTCAACTTTATCGTTGATTGGACGATTGAATTCAAGATTTAAAACATCCTGAGTAGGATTTGGGAAAACAGAGAAATTATAGAATTTTTCTAATTCCTCTACATCCAATACTATGTTAGGGTCAATTTCTATTTCAAATCTAGGAGTTCCAAACCATCCACCTTCACCATCTGTCACTGCGAAAGTAAAACCATCCGTTACTTCAGAACCACCATCATGTTCGTATTTTACATTACCGGCATTGAGACTAGACTGTCTGAAAGTCATACCCACTTCAACAGGATTGTCTTGGAATAAAACAGTTCCATGTTCCGGAGCAGTAACTACAGTATAGGTTAATTGACCAGGCGTGTTATTGTCATCTTCAGATAATAAAAAGTCACTGGTGATTTGTCTAGCGGCACCAGGAGGTAAAGGCATTAACTCATTTGTAACCAGGTAAGGTGCACTTGTACTAGCACTAGAACAAAGTTCAAGTCCCCATCGTTCTAGTAAGCCTCCTGTTCCATCATTATCGTTTACAACAATTTTTAGAATCCATGTTCCAGAAGCAGGTAGATTATTAAAATCTGATAAACTACCCTGTGGTTTGAAAAATTGACCGGTAGTAGGAGGACATTGGATATCGTCAGGTGCTTCATCATTAAGACCTAAATTAAACACCGTTGCTACTCCGCAAATTTCTGAAAATAATAATACTTCGGTATTATCAGGACCGATCAAAGATACATCTAGGTGCTGAACTAAATCATGAGCACCTTTTAGATTGATAACATTCAAATCATTAACCGTTCCTTGAGAGTTGATCACCAATGGAGATTCTATAGTCGGTGTTCCTACACCAGAAATATTCACAGCGATTTCGGTTCCAAAAGTAGCACATTCAAAAAGTTCTGTATGGAATCCTTGAGGAACTGAAAAAGCTCCAGGGCCACATTCATTACTTGCTCTAACTCTCCAGAAGAATAAATTATTTTTTTCTAAAACAGAAGCAGGTTCAAAACTGCTACCTATAATTCCTGTTGCTGACTCAATAATTGTTCCTGGAGCAAAAGAAGGGCTACTTGCAATTTCAATATCATAACTAACCGCATTTGGAGAAGGATCCCAAGTGAAGGTAGGTAACTCCGTAACACCAGAACTTCCGTTAGCTGGACCAACTGGAGCCAGTGCACTAAAGTCATTTAATACAATGTCAAAAGTAAGCGGTCTTACTAGAGTGTCTCCACCAGCAGCAATTCCTATAACTTCGATATCATAAAAACCTTCATCGGTAACACTTGTAATATCAATATTTAATGTTAAATCTTCAGATGGCACAACTGGATTAGAACTAAAGTTGGCTACTGCTCCAGTAGGTAATCCTTCAACAGAAAAAGTAACCGGTGAGTCATAATCCAATAAAGAGATGGTATTTAAATTAAATACTACATCATCTGGAGCACAAACCTGTTGGTTGAATGGTCCAGCAGAGAAAGCATATCCAGCACTATCTGCTGCTTCAATAATTGAATTGAAATTTGAAATATCAAAAAAGATATTATCTGCAGCAATGACTTTTATTCTTGCACCTCCTGTTATTATTTCTGGTACAGTGACAAAGTGTGATCCATCATTTGGAACATTCTCCGCAAGAACATGAGGAAATGCAAAACCTCCATTGTCAGAAAGTAAAATATCTACTTTCTGGCAGTTAACAAGATTGCCATCAGTATTGGCAACATCCCAAAGTACTTCTATGTAATCACCAACTTGTAAAATTTCATTAGAGGATGGATAGTTTATTTTAAAAGGTCCTGCAGATTCTGTAGCTTCAAAAGAAACTTCATCCCATACTACACCTCCAATCTCAGGGTTATTATCTCTTACCGTACATCTGAATGTAAAATCTCGAGAATAGGTAGGAAGTACTTCTACGTCAGAAAATGAATTTCCTAGAATATTTTGAATTCGAGGGAAAGTTCTCATCGGGTCGGCAGTTGGAGGAAAAGACCTAAATGTTGGTCCATTTCCAAACGGGCTACCTAATGGATAAATTGGACCAAGATTGTATTGTTCCCAACAGTAAGTAAGAACATCATCATCAAGGTCTGTTGCATCTGCTTTTAATTCGAATGGTGTTCCAATTGGGATATAGAATCCATCTTGGTAACCTATTGTTAGGTCAGGACGATTATTATTAGAAGGAATATAATCCGGACACTCAGAGCTTCCTCCAAAGTGAGAGTGTGCAAACATTTGATCCAATGAAGCAACATGATAATATTCATCTCCATTAAAAACAATATTCTCTTCTTGACATCCACCAGCATAAGACAAAATTGTACTTCCACTACCTGGCTCATAAGCAGTTCCAGAAGATCGAGCTGTTATAATATCTTGGGGAGGGTTCCCAATTTCTCCTATACAGTTATTCCAAGTATGCGTTGCTGAAAACTGATGTGCGACCTCATGGACAGCAATATTAAGGATTGCGTTTTCAAGATTACCGCCATTACAAGTAACTCCTCTACCTTTTGAACCTGTAGAACATGTACTTCCCAATGCGGCAATTCCTCCAACACCAACACAACTTAAAGTCATAACGTGACCAATATCATAATTGGCAGAACCAAGAGTCATATTGAGGTTGGTTTGATTTTGTTGAAGTAAACCACCACCGTCAGTAATGTCGTTATAAGGATCAAGGACAGGATCTAAGTACATCAAGAGATCATTGTTCTCAACCAAAACAAAATTGAAAGCAGCCTCAGCTCCCATGACTTGATTAAGTAAAGTAACAACTATTGCTACTGAAGACATTCCATCTGCCACGGTTCCACCTTGGTTGTTCACCCATTCAGCAACTCCAGCAATTGCGATTTCGTATTCGACCATTTCTACAACAACATCGGTTGTCGTCGTTGTATTTCTGATCGTCGCTCCTCCTTCAAAATCAGGATCTATCTGAAGTCCTCCTATTGGAGAATCATATTGGTATTCATCTGAATTACTTACGCCACATGTCAGATTTATATCGGTAGGAATTGGTTCATCTTTTTTATCAAAAACGATGTAAGCATCTTGAATGCCATTAGCATATGGTTGAATATAATATCGAGCTTGAGGCGTTTTTAGAAAAGCCCGAAACCCATGTGTCGAATATAAAAACTTCACACTGATGCCGCGATCAATCGTACTATACCCAGTGAAGGATTGAATCTGAGGATATCGTGCTGCTAAACCCGGCTTCATAACCGGAGTATTTACAATGTTGAATGGATGAATGTCACCGTTTGGGAGTGGTAATTCAAGCGTCAAAGGATTACTCAATGCTTCAGGTGTACGATGCATTGGAGCATCACGGAGATAAGCTTTCATCTCTTCGAGTTCTAATGCAAAGGTTTGATAAGCAACAGGAATCGTTCCTCGATCATTGTCTGCATTAAGCAAAATAGAGTTTTCATTGATACTGCTCCAAAAATTGCTTTTTTGAGCTTGTAGACTACCACTTATTAAAATGGCAAGGGTAAGTAAGACTAGTCGCATTTTTAACTTGATTTTTTTCGAAAGATAATAGCAAACCCTATGGTTCTTAGCTAACTTTATATTTCGAATTATTGTAAATAAGGAGGATATGTAACAAAGATACTTATCTAATTGTTGTTATAAAAATGCTAAATAGTTAATTGTCGGATAAGAGGCGGGTTTTTAGACGAGAATGTATTTCTCACCCCTTGGTTTTCACTTTTATCCTGCTAAAAAGAAGCTCTAACTTGTGCTCGTCCGACATGGACCATATTCGACATTCCGGTTTTGCGACCTTCATAATTTAATTCCATCTGAATATTCTTGGCAATTTTTCTATTGAAAGTGAAATTCCAAAGAAAATTCTCACCATTTCTTAGACCTTCCAACATGGCAAATTCCAGGGAAGAATTAGGAATGCCATCGAAGTCAATTTTAACATAAGAGACACTCGTTCGGAAAGATGTTTTAGAACTCTGATTAAAAGTCGTTTCCAAATTAAAATCATGAATGATCGCTTTTTCGCCACCTTGAGGAAGGGTGTTTTCGCTATTCTGATATTTATAAGAAAGGATTGCTCGAAAGTTTTTAAAAAATAAAAAAGTCAACTGAGGTTCGAGTTTGAAAAATTCAATATTATAATCTCTATTATCGAAAAACTCTGAATCATTGCTCCGTCGACCATAAGCTGCTCGATTGATATTACTGATCTTTTTAGAGATATTCCACCGGCTTCTTAAAAACTGTTCTTTATTCTTTCGACTTTCAAAACCACTAGTCAAAACGACCTTATTACTTTGATCAAACATACCAATATTTAAGTCATATTTTGAATCCCCTTTATTGAAAGACAAGGTGTTTCTAATGTTTGAAGTGGTGGAGACTAAAGTGGTGTCTGCAACATTAATTTGAAAAGGATTCCATGCTGCTACATCATCTGCTTCTTTTGTCTTTCGATTAATCAATAATGTGGATTGGGAAGAAAATCTGCTGAAGAATTTCTTAGCTCCTTTTTTCTGATACCATAGCGAACGAGGATCAATCCGAAGACTTTGGTTGAGCGATACATTATTGGTTCGAATAAAGTCATCCGTAAAAATTGAAAGGCGAATAATATCTGCATCACTTTGAAAAGCTGCTTCTTCAATTTCATTGAGTTGAGGAATACTATCACCATTCAAGTCGGCAATCCAAGTATAGAGTCCTTCTCCCGGAGCCACCGGAAGATATTGGAATTCTATTTTTCGTTCTTGTCCAGAACCAATCTCATAATTAGTAGAAGATCGAATGGCTCCTTTGAAAAGACTCAGCGAATGTTCTAATCTGCCAAGGAAAGTTTCTTGCGGATCGAGATTAGTCAATGAAGTATCTTGGATCATTAATTTTCGATAAGAAAGATTCCATCGAAGATTAGAAGCTTTGCTTTGTTTCCAATTTCCGTTGATATTGAATTCATCGGTGCTGGTGTTTTGCAAAAAGTCTTTATCAATAGGAGCATAATCAAACCGCTGTCTGTAATTGGCACCAATCATAAAGTTGTCACTTTGTTTACTCTCGACATAAATTTTATAAAGATCATAGTAAAAACTGTTGGCACTCAATGAATCAGAATTATTCGCATAACGATCATTCTTTTCCCGTTCGCCATAAACACCAAGTTTCCAACTGTCTAATTTTTTAAATGTTTTGGAAAGATCTGCTTTTGGTCTGAAAAAAGTACTGCTTTGATCTGTGGCATCAGTGTTTAATAAACTTCCCTGGAGGTCTACGGCGAAGCCATTTTTTCTGACATTCAATCGTGTGAAATGCTTGGTTCCCGTATAAACTGAAGCCCTCAAAAAACCACTAAACTCATAAGTCAAACTTCCCAATTTCTTTTTTGTCAAAACAAAACCTCCTCGACCAATTTGCTCCATTGCTTTTTCTGTACTTAAAGAACTGATATTCCAATCTCTGGTAAATTCTGCGTTTCGATAAGGGTTTAAAGATTTAAAATTTTGCTGTACAAATTCATAGCCGATTTTAGTATCCAAAACCCAGCTGGTATCCTTTCCAAATTCTCTAGTATTTTTAAATTGCGAAAAAACCGCAACTCCTGTATCGTCTCCGCTATCTACCGTCGAAAAACGATTGAGATCATTATTACTCAAAGCGACTTCTGTCAGAATGCTAGAGTTTTTTGATAATTGATATTCTACTCCTGCGGTATACATGGCCAATTTGTTTGGCGGGATTAATTTTCGGCCAATCGAGAAATTTCCATTATGAGATCCGGTAGATGGATCAGGAGCAACCCAGCGATGTACTCGACCATTTGCAGCATTTGAATTGTCAATAATATAATCCCCATTGCCAGGTCCTACGTCAATAAAATTGGCTGCAATTAATGCGCTATCTCGATTGGTAGAGTAGACTAAAATTTGTGGATTGAATTGTTGTGGACCAACAAAATAAGTGGTGTCTACGGCTTTATAGGAAACTCGGAATTCATTAAATTCATCCAATAGCAATACTGTTGAATCGATCGCATTATCTGGATTATCACCGGCATTGACTAGAATGCTTTTTTGCAAGGAATCTAGATCATTTGCTGCACCAGAAATTTTACCATCTTGCTCTGAATAGAGGTTGAAATAGGCCCGCATTTTTTCGGTTTTATATTCCGTGTTAAAGGCCATTAATGAGCGGGTATAATTTTGTACAACATATTCAAATTCAACAATGATCCGACTATCTTTGGTGATCAATATTTTGTTAGTAAAAAGAATGTCGGCCCGATTATAATCAATGATGTAATCTTCTTCTAATCCACGTTTCAATAAAATACCATCTAGAAAAACTTTTTCAGTCCCACCTAGAATGATAATAAAACGTTCGCCATCTGCTCCTTCTAATCGGTAAGGACCTTGGTTACCTTCCTGGGCGATTATGTTTTCTCTAACAAACTTACCTCTGGAAATCGCAAAACTTGCTTTTGTTTTAAGGCTAGCTTTGTCGCTTAGTTCAAATAAATTTTCTGCAGTAGCTCCTTTTAGTTTTTTAAAATAATTCATAAAATAACTATCTGGTTTACCGAGTTCATAATCACCAGCGATTAAAGCTGCGTTACCTTTTTTTAGTTGGATGAATACGCGATCAAATTCTTGCAGTTGTTGAGTATTGCCTTCTGGCTGAAGAGGAAGATTGTCATCTCTGATCGCTGCAAGGATTTCTACATCATCCCCAAGGTTTCCGGCAAGTGCCATTTCGAAACTAGAATTTAAAACCAGGTTTTGATTATTGCCAAATGAAATCCCTCTTGAAAAACTTCCACTATAATCCAAATCTTTTGAATCGATTAATTTTTCTTTCTTTTCGTAAGGACTCAGGTCGAAACCGATGTAATCACCATTTCGATCTATCTCAATTTTTGAAGTGTCTAGATTAGAATTGGAATTATGAAGGGCATAGGGGAGTACTCGGTATTCGACTTTAATTTGCTTCGCTCCATTGTCGGTTGCCCAAAGCAATTCGTTTCTGAATAATAGATAATTGTTTTCATGAACCGTATTGCCTTGCTCATCGGTAATAACTAATGATTCCTCTAGAATGGTCAGACTATCTAAAACCATAGGCAGGCTATCTACAGCAATCACCTTAGAACGCTTATTGGAAAGTTGTTCTTGAGCAAGACCAATGCTAGTAAAAAGGATCAAAAATGATATACTGAGTACAATTCTTGTCATAAATGGACCGGAGTTTCCGGGTTCTTCCAATAATACGAAGAAAAGGGCCTTTGTGGTGCGTTGTGCAGTAGAAAATGGCAATTGGAGGACAATCTGAATAAACAAAAAAAGAAGGGAATGCAATTACGCATTCCCTTCAGAAACCTAAACCATTAAAAAATAGTCTTATGGATGTTTCAGGAAGTGATTTTAAATACACTTCTGAAAGAATCAATTTTTATTGTCCGCCTCTACGAGACCTTGAATTTCCAGATCCGTTGGTTCCAGAAGAATTTCCGCTTCCATTACCATTTCTAGATCTTGTACTGCTCGTTCCTCCGTTATCTCCAAATTGTATACTTCTACTGGTCTGATCTTGTCCTTCTTTGTTAGAGACCTTGATGTCAAAAGTATTCGTTCCTTTTTTCAGGTCAACGGTCATTTGGAAAACTCCAGTCCGTGAGTTATAATTATAATTCGTTACTTTTTTATTATTAAAAGTAAATATGATATTTCGCTTATATCTCACATTTTCTATCGTTGCGATGATTGTACTCTTCGCTTTAT
This sequence comes from uncultured Saprospiraceae bacterium, assembly GCA_937921595.1. Lineage (GTDB taxonomy): Bacteria > Bacteroidota > Bacteroidia > Chitinophagales > Saprospiraceae > JAHDHW01. The sequence continues at coordinate 15,060 of CAKZTD010000339.1, read as the reverse complement.
TTGGATCAAAAGGATCAACCGTTGGATTACTGATAGAATTAATTGTCACCTTAGGGAGGTTTTTAATCACCTCTTTTGTTTTAAGAACAAGGTTCGCATGGTCACTTGCCTTACCAGCATTATTTCGTCCTTCGATGAATAATTTGTTGGTACCTTTTTTCAAATAAACGGTAGCAGTTACTTCTGCTGTTCTTGAGTTCAGTCTAAAATCTTTTACATCACGACCATTCAATGTTAAGCTAATGTCTTCCTTTTTAGCGACATTTCTTACCATCGCTTTGACAATGAATTTTGTTTTGTTAGTGGTTGATTCACTTTTTGCTGGTGACGTAAAATTGGCCGTAGGTTTATTTACTTTCTGCTTGTAAATTAGTGTTACTCGATCTTCGTCTTGGCCATCTTTATTCGTCGCTTTTATTAGTACCACATTGTTTCCTTCTTTTAACTTAATGGTTGCGGTCAATGAACCTCTTTGGAAATTAAAGTTCTGAGATTTTCCATTGACTTTTAAGCTAATTGATCTTCTACTAATCACATGAAGTATAGTCGCCGTTACATCTGCTGTAGGTGTAGTAAATTTCTGATTATTAGATGGACGTTTGATCTCAACTACTGGTGGTTTTGTCACTGGTCGTTCATAAACAAATACTACTTGATCCTTATCAGATCCACCTTCATTACTTGCGCTTACGATAACTTCATTGTTTCCAGATCTTGCATCAAAAGTCGCTTTCACTTCGTTCTTTAGCAGGTTGAAACTAATCGCTCTTCCATTTACCGTTACACTGATTTCTCCTTTACTGTTTACGTTGCTTACTTTAGCAACAAGGTTCACACTTTTGTTCGTCACCACACCATTTGATGGACTGGTGATTCTAACGTTAGGACGCTTTGGTTGAGTAAGTTCATATCTGACGCTTACACTTGCTTCGTCTGTACCTGCATTATTAGAACCTACTACTCTGATCGTATTGTTTCCGCTACTTAAAGTCAGATTCGAACGAACTTCATTTCGTCTGCTATCAAAAGTAAAATTGTTAATTCTATTTCCGTTCAAGAAAACGTCTACGTCTGATTTTACAGTAACATTTTTTACATCAGCGATCAGTTCTACTCTTGAAGTAGTTGTTGAGCTGTTATTTCTTGGACGCTCAATTCTTACACTTGGAGGACGAGTAATCTGAACATTTTTATAAATGATATTTACCTGATCACTTGCTTTTCCATCCTTATTTTCTGCTTCAATAAATACCGTGTTGTTTCCTGTTCTGAGGGTAACATTTGCGGTCACCTCTTTGGTGAATTTATTGTAAGAAAAATTATTTGTTGTATTACCGTTCAACTCAAAAGTGATGTCACTTTTACCATTTACGTTCTGCACTTTTGCTTTTACATTTACTCTTTCAGTTGTCACTTGCTCGTTGTTTGTTCGAGGCTCAGTGATGTTTACTACTGGAGCATCGCCACCATTAGGTTGAGTATTACAACCTTCTGTATTTGCAGTATCTTCATCAGTACCGGCAGTATTAGATGCTTTTATTCTGATTTGATTAGACCCTGGTCTTAATCGAACCGTTGTCTGAAAAACCTGAGTATTGGTATTGAAATTATAGTCTGTAAAGTGTTGACCATTCAACCAAACATCGATGTCATTACGATCATCAATATTTAAGATGGTAGCAATCACTGTACTTCTACAATTGTCAGGGTTAAAAGGATCAACCGTTGGATTACTTACTGAAGTAATCGTAACCACAGGTTTGTCAACTGTTTCTACTACTTCCTCTTCCCAGATAATGACTACATTATCGCTATCTGTTCCAGCATTATTATTTGCTTCGACTTTGACATTTGTTTCGTATTTGTCTACTGTAACTGTTGCGTTAAGTACTCCATTGGTGAAATCAAAATTAGAATTTCCATAACCGTCTACAGTAAATCGAATATCTCTTTTATCTTGAACATTATAGATTTTAGCTTCGATTGTTACATTACGTCTTGAAGTATTGTAAGGACTGATAGAAGGTTTTGTGATCTCTACTGAAGGAGGTCGACTAGGTGCGTCTTGACCTAAGATAACCGTCGCTTCATCAGAAGAAAAACCATCTCTGTTTTTTGCTTCTATTCGAATGGTGTTTCTACCATTTTTAAGATCAACATTTGCTCTTAATGATCCACGAACAAAATCAAAACGATTAATTTCATATCCATTTACCAATACGTTGATGTCACTCTTTCGATCAACATTTCTAAGTTCTGCTCTTACCTCGAAACGACTTTGATCCGTTCGGAAATTATCGTAAGGAGGGTTTGTAATATCTACTGTTGGAAATCCAACATTATTATCACCAGGGTTTTCATATGGTCTTTCATAAAAAATATTAACCACATCGCTATCTGATCCTGCTTCATTTCTTGCAATAATCACGACCTCATTATTACCAGGTTGTAACCTGATAAAACTACTGAAGTCTTTCTTTCTAAAATTAAAAGTCTCAGGACGTCCGTTTACTGTAAACTCAATATCCATTGAGCTGGAAATGTGTTTCACCGTTGCACGGATATCATATGTAGGATTTCGTGTTGTCTGCGGAGTGGTCGCCGGGTTTGTGATGTCTACTAAAGGAGCTCTAAGCTTTTTAGATTTATCATCAATAATCCATCTCATGTGTAAGTTGGTGTAATGATGAACATCATCATCAGCCGTTAAGTTACCATTGTCTCTCCACTGTTGACCATCAAACAAATCTGTTTTTGTAAAAGTCGCTTTATGACCAATACCCATTGAAAACTTAGGTGTAAATTGGTAACCTAGTTCAACACCTAAAGAAGGCATAAAACCTAATTTACCAGCACCATTGTCAAAACCATGAGCTTCCGTTTCATATCTTCCATCAAGGATAGTTGTTCTTAATTGATCTTTAGTGTAAGAAGTTGAAGCTAGAGGATCTAGATTTTCATATGCATCTGCATAACTAGTTCCTCGAGCTGCCTGATCTGTTTTTACATTATACCAGTCTAGTCCAATACCACCAAAAAGGGCGATGTTGACATTTGTTCGCTCTCTCAGTCTGTTAAGGTGAATAACACCTTCTAGACCTAGCTCCAGCTGATCGGTTTTATTATTTTGAAAAACAAATCCAGGACCTCCGCCTTCTGTAGTGTAATCAAAACCATTAACCCCGTTAAGGGCATCATTGTCTTCAATACCATAAGATCGTAAATAATCCTGCCCTTTGGTTTGAGCATACATTGCCCGACCTCGAAGATCAAAACCCAAAATGGATCCTGGTTTGTAATAAAGATTTTTTGCAAGTGTTAATCCCAATCCATAACCTTCTAAGGTTGTTGGAACATCTCCTTGTTGGTAGGAGAAACCACCATTGATACCCAAAGTGTAGTATCCAGGTGTTCTTTCGTAATTAGAAACTTGCGCTCCAGCGGTGCTAACAAAAAATAATGCCGCGAGCAGGGTCCAGAGATTGATGATTTTCTTTTTCATAGCCTAAGATTGTAAAGGTTTAATAAATAAATATTCAGGCTTTAATTGAATGAATAAAATAATAGGTTTAATACTAGGACTAATGTTTTGACTAAAAATTTAATGGCCAAAAAGTAAGTCACATGCTCTAATTCCTAAAGTTTTAAGGTTTAGAAATGTCGAATAATGATTTTATAAACCTTTTTTGCTTTTTAAACAAAGGATGTATTTGATTAATTGATTGAAATTCAGAGCTTTATACTTGTGTCGATTTGAGGAAGAAGGAGATCTAATTAGGATACCCAAATGTTAAAATAAAGTTTCGCTTGGCATTCGTTTAACAGATTTTTAAGCCATTCGTTAAAATGTTTAATAGCGTTTGATTGAATTTTAGGGTGGTGTTTAAGAAGTCGGTCTATTTTAAAATTGTGTGTAGAATATTAAATACACTTTTTTCAAATGTTTAATGCAAGCTATCCTTAAATTATGTATCTTTAGCACTCCAAAACCCTCTTTTTTACCTCCCAAAATCGATTATCCAAACAATATAATAGTTGTTGAGGCAGCATATTTTTATATTCTTGGTACGAAATAGAAGCAATTTTGATTTATAATCTCTTATATCTCAATGAATTGTCTTTTGTTTTTACGATTTGACGAATATTATACCCTCGTTTTTTACACCATGAACTTAACTTACAGAAATGGACAAACGACTACTAGTAATTTGTGTTTTTACATTGATTTCATTGTACAGTATAGCGCAAAATAGGACGATTGACGGTTCTTCTAACAATCTCCAAAATACAGAATGGGGAGCTTCAGGTACTCAACTCCGATCAATTACTACAAATAGCTTCAATGATGGGATTTCCTCTCCTGGAGGAATTAATCGACCCAATCCAAGAATCATCAGTAATACAATCTTTGCTCAAGACTCTTTAATCAGTGATGCAATGGAGCTCAGTGATTTCACATGGGTTTTCGGACAATTTATTGACCATGATGTGATTTCAACGCCAAGTGATGCAACAGAAGATGCCAGCATTTCAGTTGATTTTCCAGACCAGCACTTCAATCCAGGGGGAGCTTTTCCTAATATTAGTATTCATATGTCTCGTTCTTTAGAACATCCAGGGACAGGAACTAGTACCAGTAACCCTAGAGGATATACCAATAATATTACTTCATGGATTGATGGATCAGGAGTTTATGGCTCAGATGCAGATCGGGCGAGTTATTTAAGAACTTTTGTAGAAGGAAAATTAAAAACATCAACGGGTAACCTTTTACCTTTTAATACAGATACACATGAACAGGATGGGACAATAGATGCCATGGCTCCTTTCATGGAAAATGAAAACCCTTTCAACGATCATCTTTTTGTAGCAGGAGATAGTCGTGCAAATGAAAATGTGGCGCTGTCTGCATTTCATACAATCTTCATGAGGGAACACAATAGACTTTGTGATGAATTAGTAATTGTACATCCGACTTGGACAGACGAAGAATTATATCAGCATGCTCGTAAAATGCTTGGCGGGTTTATTCAGTCCATAGTTTATAATGAATGGTTACCAGTTATGGGTGTTCATCTGCCTCCTTATGGTGGATACGATGCTTCAAATAATCCAACAATAACAAACGTCTTTTCTGCTGCAGCTTTTCGTCTAGGACATACTTTGCTAAGTGGATCAGTTCCGAGAATGGATAATCAGGGAAGTACTATTCCCGAAGGCGATCTTACTTTACTTGAAGCTTTCTTTGCTCCTTATGAGTTAGTTGAAAGTGGTGGTGTTGATCCGATTTTTAAAGGAATGGCAACACAAATAGAACAAGAACTTGATTGTAAAATGGTGGATGATGTACGAAATTTTCTTTTTGGCCCTCCTCAGGCTGGACTTGGCGGATTAGACCTTGCAGCCATCAATATTAATCGTGGGCGAGAGCGAGGACTGCCAGATTTTAATACTTTGCGTCAAGATATGGGATTGACTCCTTATGCTTCTTTTGAAGAATTAAATGCAGATCCAGAGGTGGTTGCTGCTATGGAAAATCTTTATGGAGATGTCAATGATATTGATCCTTGGGTTGGTTTATTAGCAGAGGATCATATGAATAATGCACTTTTTGGTCCAACGATTATGAGTATTATGGAAGAGCAGTTTTTATTGCTACGAGAAGGGGATCGATTTTATTTTGAAAATGATCAAGAATTGACTCAAGCTGAAAAAGACGAGATCAATAGTACTACTTTTAGAGATATCATTATGAGAAATACGGGGATTACGGTTATGCAAATGAACGTATTTGAAGCGATGTCTCATGATTCTATTTGTCCTGCAGATGGACCGATTGCAGATATCTTAGGAGGTATTCAAACTTTTGATGGTGATTTGGTAGAAGGTGTTGATATCGAAGTAACTTATCAGGAAGATGATAGTTCTGTAGGAGCAGAAGTGTCAAATCAAGATGGTTCTTTTTTGATAGAAGATGTTGCTACCTGTGATCATTATAATGTAGCTGCTGAAAAAAATATTAATCATGGAAATGGGGTTAGTACTTTTGATATCATTTTTATGAGACGTCATATTTTAGAAATCGAAAGATTTGATAATGCTTATAAATTCCTATCAGCAGATGTCAATAATGATGGAAACGTTTCGACTATTGATATGGTAGATATGCGGAAAGTGATCTTAAATGTTCAAGATACTTTTACCACTAATAAGTCTTGGAGATTTATTGATGAGAGTATCACTTTTGCTGACCAGAATAATCCAGAGGAAGCAGTGCTTGATCAGAGTACGGTTAATTATTTTTCAGGAAATACTGCTGTCGATTTTATTGGTTTAAAAATAGGAGACGTTACCGGAGATGCAAACCCTGCAGGTTTTGCGGAAGATGCAGATTCAAGAGACTATGCGGAAACCTTTAAAATGATTTCAACAGATAGAGATATTGAAGCTGGTAAAACTTATTCTTTTTCTATTCAAGGAAATGGATTTGATCAATTAGCAGGTTTGCAATTTGCATTGAATTTTGATCCAGAAGGGCTTGTCATAAATGAAATCATTCCAGGAAATATTGCGGATTTAAGTGCTGCTAACTTTGCAGTGAATGAAGAAGAATCATTTGTTTCGGTAAGTTGGGATACAAACAAAGAAGTTAATCAAGATCTATTTTTTACTGTAAACATTACAGCTAAAGAAGATGGTCTTTTAAGTGATTTTATAAAACTAAATGCGGAACGAACAATTGGAGAAGCTTATACTTCTGACCTTGAAGTTCAAGGACTGGAACTAGTATTTGAAAACAATACAATTGTTGAAACAAGCGAATTTGAGTTGTTTCAAAATAATCCTAACCCTTTCGTAGATCAAACATCTATTAGTTTTAATATTCCAGATTCAGATGATATTGAATTAGCGGTTTATGATGTTTCAGGTAGAAAACTATTTGTAAAAAATCAACACTTTGCAGCTGGATATAATGCGGTTTCTATTAATAAATCAGAAATCAATGCTACCGGAATTTTATACTATCAAATCAATTCTTCTTTTGGGAGTCAAACTAAGAAAATGATTTTGATGAAATAAGAATAGGAACATTACCTTTTTTTAAATATTTATCCTTATAATTGGTTCTGAAGAAATGAAATTCAGAACCAATTATTTTATATGTCAGATCATCCATATCCACACCTTTTTGCTCCACTTGATTTAGGTTTTACCACTTTGAAGAATAGAGTCATTATGGGCTCTATGCATACCGGATTAGAAGAAGAAAAAAATGGCTTTCAACGAATGGCCGCTTACTTTGGCGAACGTGCCAAAGGAGGAGTCGGCCTGATCGTTACTGGCGGAATTGCGCCTAATCGTGCTGGTTGGGTTGGACCTTTTTCTGCAAAGCTGACCAATAAAAAAGAAGCAAATAAGCATAAGATTATCACCGATAAAGTTCATGAAGAAGGTGGAAAGATTTGTATGCAAATTCTTCATACTGGACGGTATGCTTATCATCCTTTCGGAGTTGCTCCAACGGCTATAAAAGCTCCGATTACCCCGTTTAAACCTTGGGAATTAAGCAATAAAGGTATTCTCGGAACAATCAAAGATTTTATAAAATGTGCAGAACTTGCAAAATTTGCAGGTTATGACGGAGTGGAAATCATGGGGTCTGAAGGATATTTGATCAATCAATTTATTGTTTCCAAAACGAATAAGAGGACGGACGAATGGGGAGGATCTTTTGAAAATAGAATTCGCTTTCCTATTGAAATTGTAAAACAAGTCAGAGAAGCTGTCGGGCCAAATTTTATTATTATTTACCGATTGTCAATGCTAGATTTGGTACATGATGGAAGTACTTGGGAAGAAGTGGAAATACTTGCGAAAGAAATTGAAGCTGCCGGAGCAACAATCATCAATACGGGAATCGGATGGCATGAAGCTCGAGTGCCAACAATCGCTACGATGGTACCAAGAGGTGGGTTTAGCTGGGTGACTAAGCGACTCATGGGAACGGTTAAAATTCCTTTGATTACAACAAATAGAATTAATACCCCGGAGATTGCAGAGAAAATCCTTGCTGAAGGCCACTCAAATATGATCTCCATGGCTCGACCTTTTCTAGCTGATCCTGAATTTGTTATCAAAGCTTACGAAAATCGGGGTGATGAAATAAATACTTGTATCGGTTGTAATCAAGCTTGTCTGGATCATGTGTTCGAAAGAAAAACCGCATCATGTCTGGTGAATCCAAGAGCTTGTTTTGAAACAGAAATAAATTTAGAACCAACCAAATCTGCAAAGAAAATTGCAGTAGTTGGAGCAGGACCTGCTGGTCTGTCGTTCTCAACTACAGCTGCAAAAAATGGTCACCATGTTGATCTCTATGATGGAGCGTCAGAAATTGGTGGACAGTTTAATATGGCGAAAAAGATTCCAGGTAAGGAAGAGTTTTATGAGACCCTAAGATACTTTTCTAAGCTTATTGAAAAGACTGGAGTTAATCTTCATCTTAATCAAAGAGTAGATGCTGATTTTCTAATTGAAAAAGGCTACGATGAGATTATTCTGGCAACAGGAGTTAATCCAAGAAAGGTGAAAATAGAAGGAATCGACCATCCTAAAGTTTTATATTATACAGATGTTTTGAGAGGTCAAAAAGAAGTGGGAGGAACCGTTGCAATTATTGGAGCTGGAGGAATTGGTTTTGACGTTGCAGAATTCCTTAATCATGAAGGTGTATCTACAAGTCAAGATATTGAAGCTTTTATGAAAGAATGGGGGGTTGATATGAAATATGAAAACCGTGGAGCTTTAACTGAAAGAGAACCCGAACCTCCGGTAAGAGAAATCTTTTTACTGCAAAGATCCAAAGGAAAACTAGGTGCACGTTTAGGAAAGACAACCGGGTGGATTCATCGCTCTAGCCTTAAAATGAAAAAAGTAAACATGATCGGCATGGTAGAATACCAGAAAATCGATGATGAAGGATTGCATATTTTGTCTGCTGGAAAACCGATGACTTTAATGGTTGATCATGTAGTTGTTTGTGCAGGACAAGAACCTCTTAGGGATCTTTTGGAACCATTAAAAAATGCAGGAATCAATACTTATTTAATTGGAGGAGCAGACGAGGCGAAAGAACTGGATGCAAAAAGAGCAATAGATCAGGGATTAAGATTAGCAACAACATTATAACATAAAGTACCCTTTATAATTTAAATTTAATTGTTCCTTTCTTTAGTTTTAAACTACTTCTGTGAATTTATCAGAAAATCATTTTAACTATAAAGATGGAGTGGATGATTTGTTTTTATTATAATTAGAATATGTTGTCTGTAACCTTTTAAACTTCACATTATGTCTTCGAGAAGAAAGTTTTTAAAAAGATCAACCCTTAGCTCATTTGGGTTAATGACCACTAGTTTATTTTCATCGGCATGCGCTTCTAATGATGATAAAATCAAATCGAATATCTCGACTTCAAAAGTAAAATTCCCTTTTGTCATCTCAACCTGGGAAAACAAAAAAGCCAATCAAGCTGCGATGGATATTTTAGTAAAAGGAGGAAATGCTTTAGATGCAGTCGAGGCTGGTGTGAAAATTCCTGAAGGAGATCCGGAAGATAGGTCTGTTGGTTATGGTGGAAGACCAGATCGAGATGGTGATGTTACTTTAGATTCGTGTATAATGGATTCTGAAGGGAATTGTGGGTCGGTCTGTTTTTTAGAAGGTATCAAACATCCTGTCTCTGTAGCAAGAGCAGTTATGGAAAAAACACCGCATGTTATTTTAGCTGGAGAAGGTGCTCAAAAATTTGCTTTGGCTAATGGTTTTCAAAAAGAAAATCTATTGACCGAGAAATCTAGACTTGAATGGGAAGAATGGAAAAAAGAATCCAATTATGAACCAGTTATTAATATTGAGAATCATGATACGATCGGTATGCTAGCGATAGATGCCAATGGGGATATTTCAGGAGCTTGCACAACAAGCGGTCTGGCATATAAAATGAAAGGTAGAGTGGGGGATTCTCCGATTATTGGTGCAGGTCTATATGTTGATAATGAAGTAGGTGGTGCAACGGCGACAGGAATGGGAGAAGCAGTGCTTAGGTCGCTTGGGTCATTTCTAGTAGTAGAATTGATGCGGCAAGGGATGTCGCCAGCAGAAGCATGCAAGGAAGCAGTTATGAGAATTGTACGCAAGCAACGATTCGATAATATACAGGTAGGTTATTTGGCGATTAATAAAAAAGGAGAGTATGGTTCTTTTTGTATCCATGAAGGATTTAATTATGTACTTACCTCTGATACTGGAACAAAATTGAACAAATCGGTATTCCATTTGAAAGTTAAAAAAGAAAAAAAATAAAGAAATCTACTCTTTTACTTTTATGCTCACCTTATATGAAGTCTAAGGATAATATTAAATTTCCTTGGACAGCTTAATAGTGTTTCCTATCTTTGACCTTCCAGGGTGACGCACACTACTCTTTAGACTCCATTATTTTTTTCACCCGATGAAGCCAAGAAGCGTGGATTTTGAATCTATTCAGCTTGGTTTTCCTGATAATCTAAACTTATATTTTGACATCTTATGTCATAATGCACTTTTGTTGTTATGCGCCCACTTTAGGTATGAAATACTAACCCTTATTTTTAGGGATATTACTTACAGGGGATATGGCACCGGTTTTGCAGTATTCGACATTGATATTCTTGCTCTTAGGAGAATTTTTCCTTTTGCAAAAAAGTATTAGATTGTACAAAGAGAGTCAAACCTTTTCAACGATCTTATTCTATTTATAAATCAGTTCTTTAAAGATTTAAAACTTTGAGAACTGATGGTCCCATGATAAAAACATTGATTAGAGTATGCAGCAAGTAAATGTAGTAATTGCAGATGATCATCAACTTTATATTACCGGTTTAAAGACGATCCTCCAAGATGTAGAAGGTTATGATATTAATTTAATTGATATCGCTAACACAGGAGACGAGTTAATGATAATCCTTAAAAAACATATTCCAGATTTATTAATCCTTGATCTGAATATGCCCGAAAGAGATGGTTTAGATGTACTCTCTTCTATAGGTCATAAATACGACGGCTTAAGGATTTTGGCTTTGACGATGTACGATGAATCTAAAATTGTTAAATCTGCATTCAAATCAGGAGTAGATGGCTACGTATTAAAAACCTCTGGAAAAGATGAATTAGTTAGAGCTATTTCTGAGGTTTTAGAAGGGCACACTTTTATGGGACAAGGGGTTAGTTTAAATGCCTTTGCGAATGGAGGAAGAAAAAGTGATAATGCTGTTCAATTCGAAGATAAGTTTATCAAAAAATATAATCTTACCAAAAGAGAAATTGAAATTCTTAGATTGATTTCTCATGCACTTAGTAATAAGGAGATTGCTAAAGAGCTTTACATTAGTGATCAAACCGTAAGTGTACACCGAAAAAATATCATGCGAAAGCTTGGAGTAAGCAATACTGCTGGTCTAATTAAAATTGCTTACGATCATAGCTTGATTTAGAATTGTAATATTTAATCAGTTGATATACAGTAGTGTAAGGTGTTGGAAATATGTATTTTTAATTATCAAATAATAAATAATTATATTTAAAAAATACCAGTTTTTGGGTACATTCTACATTTTATTATCTTATATCTTTGCATTATCAAAACGTTTGTAAAGACGAAGTCTCAAAACCGATAATTTAGATTTTAAACATTTATATCCCTTGAACTGAAATACATATCCTGCAAAAGCTTTTGCTAAGGCACTTATCCGATAGCCTTCTTCTTAAAAAGCTTTTCCTCCTGATTGCATTTAGGTGGATACATTTCAGAACAACCAAATTTGATTACTTCTTTATCAATTTTTGTGTCATTTAATTGATGCTATTAATTGATAATTGTTTGATGGTAGTGTGATTGCTAATTGGCAAATGACTAGGAATGATTTGTTTCATTCCTTTGGTGAACTGAACCAGAATTTATAGACATATATTATAATCTCATGAAAGAAACGAATATCATCGCATTTCTACGGAAGTGCATGTGTACTAATTTATTGTACAACAATCTAATTGATTTCCTAAAAAAGTCGGGATTGATTTTTACGACCAGCCAACCAGCTGTTGTAAAAGTGAAAGTTATAAAAGAGAGAACTTCTTTTAAGAGATAATTCTATGCATAGAACTGTGTAGGAATAAAAAGGACAAAGGACAAAAAGACGGAATTTTTGAGTTTTAAAAAGGACCTGTTCGATAGGTGGCAAATATCCGTCAAACAATTTTTAACCAATTGATTAAGATGACAAAACGAGTACTGTTATATTTTGCTTTGCTTTTGTGGTTCGTTGTGCCGGTAACGGCACAACCTACCATTTTTGTAAGTGATGCATCTGTTGACGAAGCTTCTAGTATAGCTATTGATGTTAAGGTTTCAGGATTTACTGAAATCCTAAGCATGCAGTTTTCAGTAAATTGGGATCCTACATTTTTTACATTTGATAGTGTTTCTATTTCCAATCCAAGCTCTTTTCCAAACTACTCTTCGGGGCAAAATAATTTCGGACTTAATTCTGTCGCAGAAGGACGGCTTGGGACTTCTTGGTTTGATCAAGATCTTTTAGGGATTACACTTGCCGATAATACAACTGCTTTCACTATCCATTATACGGTATTGGGAAATTCTGAAGGAACTTCAGAAATACTGATTACAGATAATCCAACGGTTATCGAGGTTTCCAATATAAATAGTGAAATTCTTGAAGTGACAACAGAAAATGGTACGGTAACTGTATTAGAACCTACTGGTATTGAAGACTTACATATTCAATCCAATCAAGCCTTTTCCCTATTTCAAAATGAACCTAATCCCTTTGACAATCAGACGGTTGTAAGATTTGATGTATATGAGCCATCAGATTTTGAACTTGTGGTCTATGATTCCAAAGGAACAATAATACATACCGAGAATGCTCATTTTTTTGAAGGGAGTCAATCAATTACAATTGACTCAGAAATATTACCTGTAGCGGGGACTTATTTCTATAAATTAAAAACCAAAGATTATTTTATAACTAACAGGATGATTTTAGTTAGAAAGTAGCGATACTTTTTCTGGCATCCCAAATTCCAAGGACAGATGAGTAAATTTAACACTTTTCTGGTAGCGATAGGCATGGTCTTCTTAGCCTTATCTACCAATGCACAAACGACTTTCACTTTTGTGCCTTCCAATTTAACTCCAGATGATGGAGACGTGATCACGGTAGATGCTGTGGTAACTGACTTTACTGATATAGCCAGTTACCAATATTCTATCAACTGGAATCAGTCTCATTTATCTTATCAAGGGGTTTCAAATTTCGGTTTGACTGGCTTAAGTGCTGGTAGTTTTGGAACAACCCAATCTGCTAACGGTATATTGACTACTTCATGGTCTGACCCTTTTGCCGGAACACAAAGTTTGGCTAACGGGACTGTCCTGTTTACCATCACTTTTGAAGTGATTACAGCTAATGGAGTAAATACAAACGTTTCATTTTCCAATTCACCTTTGGGATTTGAAATTATTGCAGATCAGGGTAGTGGCTTGACAGATATTACTGGATCTACAGTATTTGTCGATACGCCTACTATTGAAGTCAATGGCGGCGGAGGCGGCGGAGGTGCAGGAATACCTTGTAACTTTGCAGGTTTTGGTCTGACCGTAAGTAGTGATTCCGCAGCGACCGGAGAGCAAGTATGCTTAGATGTTGCAGCCTGTAATTTTACAGATATCATTAGTGTGCAATATACCATGCAGTTTGATCCAAACTTATTGCAATTTGATGAGGTTAATAATTTTAACCTTGCGAATCTTAATGCAGGTAACTTTGGAACTAATAATGCAGGTAACGGATTTATTACCATGTCTTGGTTTGATTCCTTGGGAGCTGGAATTACTATTCCTGATGAAACTGTAATCTATTCGATCTGCTTTACAGCAATTGGTGCTGGTGGCGAAATGGATGATGTACTAATCAATGGTGCTTTATCTCCAATAGAAGTTACTGATGCAACTTCTGGTGGGAGTAATATCGGATTAGAAAGTGTGGATGGAGTTGTAGGAATAACTGGTACCTCAGGAAGTGCAGTAACATTACTTGCAAGTCAACAAACTGGAAGTCCGGGAGACACGGTAACAATAGATGTAAGTGTTAGGAATTTTGATTCTATCGTAAGTATGCAAGGTAGTATGCTTTGGGATCCTGCAATTATAAATTTCTTTGAAATAATTTCTGCAGGGAATCTTCCAACTAATCCAACCTATAATACTGGTTCAGCTTTAACGGATGCAGGGAAACTTACTTTTACTTGGGATGATCCTACGACTGCAGGAGTTACACTCGCAGATGATGAGATTATTTTTAGTGTAAAATATATTATTGACGCAGGAGCGGCACCAGGATCTGAAACAGCAATTGATTTTACTGATGATCCTACAGCGATTGAAGTCACTCAAGTTGTAAATGGTTCGATACAAGCAGTTCCTCTCGCAAAAATACCTGGTTTGGTAGATGTGATTGGACAGGGATTGTTGACCCTAACTATAGGTGACGTCATTGGTGCTCAAGGAGATACCGTTTGTGTACCTGTAACTGTTGAAAATTTCAATGGCGTAGTCAGTATGGAGTATGATGTGATTTGGGACGATACCGAACTTGATTATATCAATGTTCAAGATTTTAATTTAAGCGCACTTGGATCAGGTAATTTCAATCCAACATCTAGCACTAAATTAAAATTGTCTTGGTTTGAACCTTTATTAGATCCTCAAACATTGCAAGATGGAGATACATTATATACGATGTGTTTTGAAATTCTTGCAGCTGATGGAGTAGTGACTGATATTGAATTTGATGAAACTGGAAATATAGAAATTACCGATGGTACAAATCCTTTACCTAATAACCTTATTGATGGAGGAGTTACGGTTATGGATGACGATCCTAGTCCTGATATCGAAGTATCTGATACGACTATTACAAATGTACTTTGTAATGGAGA
>CAKZTD010000338.1 GCA_937921595.1 uncultured Saprospiraceae bacterium | reverse complement strand
CTACTTCACAAAACTCAACAAAGAGAAAAACAAATTTACGCTGATGAATTTATTGGTTTTGCTCCTTCCTTTAAAGGAACATCAAGCACTGCAAGTAGAGCCTGTAGTTCTGATGAATTATATAGCTTGAAATGTAGCGGAGAAGAAGTCTCAAAAATAAGCGCCCTATTTAATGGTACCCCTCTTGAAGGACAAGCAGCTAACAAAAGTAATTTCGAAAAGGAAGCTTCATCTTATCGAATCCTCCATTTGGCAACACATGCTTGCGTAGATGAGCAGGATGCTAACTTCAATAAAATATTCCTCACCGACGATTTTCTATCTAATTATGATTTATACAATCTGCAACTCAATGCAGAACTGGCAGTTTTAAGTGCCTGCAATACAGGATCAGGAGAATTAGTAAAAGGAGAAGGAGTTATGAGCTTAGCTCGTGGTTTTATTAACGCAGGTTGTTCCAGCACCTTGATGAGTATGTGGTCAGTAGATGATTGTACCACATCGGATATTATGATTCGTTTTTACGAAGGCATTAAATCTGGATTAAAAAAAGACGAAGCTTTAACATCTGCTAAAATCGGATATTTAGAATCTGCTAGTAAAACCAAAATGCACCCCTACTACTGGGCGGCATTCGTTCCTTTTGGAGATATGGAAGCGATGGAATTAAGTCAACAATCAAACTGGCTATTTTATCTAATTCCTATTTTCTTTTTAATGCTTGTTTTTTTCCTTTTTAAAAAGAAGAAAAAAAAATAGCCCTTCATCAGTCCATCTTCTTCAACAAATCAACAGCCTCCATATAATGATCGGCTCCTTTATCTTTTGCAAGCAATTCTAAAAATAATTTGGCTTGTGATTGATTATCTAATTGTAAGTAAGCCAAAGCAGTGTACCATCTTGCATGATCTTTAAAAAGTAAATCTCCATTATCCAAAATCAATTTAAAATCAACTAAAGCTTTTTCAGCTTGATTCAAAGCCAACTTACTTATCCCAGCGCCAAGTAGCATTTTGGAAGAAGAGGACTGCTTATTGAGTTCCTCGAAAAGAGGCAAAGCATCTTCATATTTCCCGGTCTTATACAAATCCTCTAAACGCAGCAATTTTTCATCTTCATTTCCTCTTTGGCTAAAACTCATTTCATAAGGCTGAAAGTTAGCTGCATATAATTTACTAGAAGAATACGAAGAATTATTCATCCACATCATCGCTACGATTAAGAAAGCTACTGTAGCCGCTATAGCTAACCAAGATCGGAGGTTTCTCTTTTTTGCTATTTGGGTTGGCGGAGTTTCAAAGTTTTTACTATGAATTACTTTTAGTTTATCTTTAAATTTTTGAGCATGATATTCTTCTATACCCAAAATTAATTCTTTGCGTTCTTTCAGATATAAACTCAAAGCAGCATCCGTTTTCAACTCCTTTTCAAAAAGTGATTTTTGATTTTCATCTAATAATCCCATGATATAATCATCTATTTGCTCGTCTGTATAATTTGAATTAGCCATCTATTTATTTTCTTATTAAAAAAGAGGATTAAGCATTAGCTTCTCCAGCCAATGTTTTTAATTTTTTCATACACCTCCCTTTTATATTTTTTGCAACCTTCTCATTAGCAAAACCCATTTCAACTGCAATCTCTTTCATTCTCATTTTGTCAAAATAAAACAAGCCTAATATTTTTTTACAATCTGCACCTAACTGACTCATTAATTTTGCAAGCAAAGCAATTCGACTTTCCGGATCGACTTCTTGAGAACTTTCCACCTCTACTTCTACATATTTTAATTCAGCAACTAAGGTTTGTTTCTTTTTTCTTGCTCGCAATTCGTCCAACCAAAGATTCCTACAAATTGAATACAAATAAGTTTGAACAGAACAATTAAGTGTCAAATTTCCTAAGCGTACCTTTTTATAAAAAGCTAAAATTGTATTTTGAAAAACATCTGCTGCATCTTCCTCATCACCACTATTCTTTTTAATAAAATTTTGAATGATGGGAAAATTTTTAACATAAACATTTTCTAAAACCTTATCAGCTAGAATCTTATTTTCTGACTGGAGATGTTCTAGCACCTCCTGATCAGAATATTCATTTTTCTTTTCTGTCATTCCTAAATTCATTAGTTTATAGTATAACGTCATAAAGGTAACCACAAATGTACTTTAATACTATTAAAATATTTAGTTATAATCTATACACTCTACGATTCCTAATTTCATTCCATAGGAGAAATTATTTATTCAGTATTGGTTACCTTTTTTAAAATCCACCATTAAGAAATGTAATCAGCATATAATCTAAAATTTAAAACTGATTACCAACAAAAAATATAAAGCTATGAAGTCTGGATCATTCCTCTATGATCTGTCTTCCATTTTTATCACTAACAAATATTTGAAATAAAAATAATGCTTCCCCTTTGAGATACTTTTCTCAAAGGTCGAGGCTTAGCTTATTTGTTAGTGTCAATAAGCCGCAAGTTTAGACAATGGTCTATTCTTGCGGTTCTTTTTTTAAAAAAATTTAAAAGGCGGATTCCGAAAAGCCAGAATAGAGTAGGAACTATTTCTCAAATATTTAGTTATGAAAAATTTATTCTTTTTTCTTTTGTTAGCCATTGGTTGGCCTCAATTAACCAATGCACAATCAATAACCGCTACAATTGATACTTATGATCCATGCTGTGTTCAGATAACAACTACTTTACCCGGCTTGACAGTATGGATACTTGATGGGAATGGTGACTTTTTAGAAGAACTTGCCGTTCCTCTTCAAGGTGGTGCTCCATTTTGCTTCAATGGAAATGGTAAGTATCAAATCGAAGCTTATCAGTTTATTCAGCCTCCAGGAGTTCCTGCTCCACCAATTGTTGAAGTAGAAATCATTGGTTGTCCGTATGAAATTTTTGTAGATCCAGATCCTGAGGATCCATGTTGTGTTTCCATTTACACTACATTACCAGGACTACTTAATGTTATCGTATATGACGAAAATGGAGTTGAAGTAACTACACTCACCATTACTGAGCAGGCAACCGAGTATTGCTTTGAAGAAAATGGTAATTACACTTTTGAACCTACCACTTGTGTATGCCCGGATATAAAAGGTGCGAATTGGCCTGTAGCGGTTGATGTTAGCATTACGGAATGTGGAGGTTGTGATAATGAAGATTTAGCTTTTGGATGTTCAGAGCAAATACTTAACGTTACCCTTGACGGTTGTGAACTCTGTTTCACACTATATTTTGTGAGTGAATGTGATGTTTATTTATTAAACATTGATGGTGTAATACATGAATATCCAAATCCAAATTCTTCTTGGGGATATGAAGATTACTGTTTCCAATTTCCAGGAGAAGGGAATTATGAAGTTTCTTTTGCCACACAAATTTGCGACAATGATATATATGAATGTTCGGATGAACCCTTAACTTTATGTGTTGAAGATTGTGGCCCTTGTGACGTAGAGCCTGAATGGGGACTTGTTTGTTTTGAAACTTACTTTTGTATCATAGATGGCGATGGAGGATCACCTGTTATGGAATGGATCGAACCTCCTTTTCTTGATGATAACCCAACGGGACAATGTCATGGTTACAAAGATTTAGAAAACGGAGATGATCTGATCTTTAACATTTATACTTGGGTAGGTGAAACAATATGTACAACGACTGTTAATACTGTCTTTGATTGCGATGATGGATTCGGATTGCCTTCGGAACGCAGTGATAAATATAGTGATGCTCCATCATCAACTGATTCCCAAATAACAATATCCCCCAACCCTTCAAATGATTTCATAAACATCAACAGCTCAATTGGCTCTGACCAAATCCTTCAAATCTTAAACGCTGATGGGAAAGAAATCATTACGAAACAAATGGAAGGGTATAACAACCGTATCAATACATCAAGCCTTTCTCCAGGCTTCTACTTCGTCAAAATTACAGATACGCTTACTGGTGAAAATATACACTTAGAAAAAATTGTAATCATTAAGTAATCCGTAAAATAGAATAGTTATTCTTTACAATAGTCACTTCAAACTTTTGAGTTTGAAGTGACTATCTTTTATTGGAAATAAAATTGTGATATTTAATAGTGATTTGCTAATCATTCATACAAGGGCTTGTCTCATCTCCACAAAACCATTAACTTGGTTTCTTTTAAACTATAAAACAAGTACTCCAATACTGTTTTATTATCTTTTAGGCCAATAAGAATTCCCTTCCCTGGTTACCTTTTTTAAATTCGCCTATTAACCTATGAATGGATAGATGTGAAAAACAAAAAGAATCAAATGCTTTAAGCGTATTGCTAAAGAATCTCCCTCAAGATCGTTTTTCACATTCCAATCATTCATGCACCTTTTAGATTCATCTGAAAGGTGCGATTTGGAATTATTGTTAAACGAACGCCATTTTCTGTGGCACAAAAGCTTTCATTATGAAATTTATCTTCAGTAAATTTTCTCTCCTGTCTTTCTTATTTGCATGTTTGAATATATTATCCTTTGCCCAAGTAGATCCACCACCGCCACCAAATCCATTTCAAATTGTAAAAGAAGCCGGCGAAGGAGGAAGTACAGATGATTGTAATTACATTAAAAACTTAACAGTTTATGTATCCAATCTAGATTTATACGGCATAACTGAATCAAATGGAGTTTATACAATTACAAATGAAGTACCACCTCT
>CAKZTD010000337.1 GCA_937921595.1 uncultured Saprospiraceae bacterium | reverse complement strand
TTCGGAACCAATTGGTATTGATGGCTGGTATGGGACGGGGCAAATGTATGCTTATGTTCAGGGAGAGATTGGAATCTATGTTGACCTCTTTCTAGTAAGTGGTAATTTTAAAATTCTGGATATAGGGGCGGCAGCTGCTTTACAGGCTAGACTTCCAAACCCGATGTATATGAAAGGAAAAGTCGGTGGTTATTTTAGTATTCTTGGTGGTGCGGTAAGTGGTCGTTGTTCCTTCCAGTTCGAAGCAGGAGAAGAGTGTTCTATTGTTGGTCAGGATGTATTAGGAGTAGATATTATTTCAGATACTTCTCCTAGTAATAATGAAAACTCTGAGGTGGATGTTTTTATTCGTCCTCAAGTGACTTTTAATTTTGCAATGGGAGAACAGTTTATGATGATTAATGAAGATGGTGATCAACAATTATATCGTGCAGCATTAGAAAGTTTCCAATTGGAAAATGTAGCAGATGGTTCGATCATAGAGGGCTCACTACAATGGTCGGAAGATCAATTTGTAATGGGGTTCAAAACGTCAGAAATACTCAACCCTTTTACAAAATATAAAATAACGACTACAGTAAAAGTAGAAACCCGTTTTTTCAATACAGAATGGAAAACACTAGAAGATACTTTTGGTGATCCTTATTATCAAAGCAAGGTAGTAGAATTTGAAACAGGAGCGGCTCCAAATTATATCCCAATGGAGAATGTAGCATTTAGTTATCCGGTTCATACTCAGTTTAATTATCATAAAGAAGAAAACACGAATGGATATATCCAGTTGATTCAAGGGCAAGATTATTTATTTGATGGATCGAATAGTGGAGAATGGGTTCAAAAAATGCGATTGATTCAGGATGGAATAGTTCTTCAACAATACGACTTGACTTATGATGCGAGTCAGAATAGAGTTTCCTACCAAATACCTTCGGATAATTTTGCCTTAGATAAAATCTCTCAATTGGTAATGGTAGCTATTCCTACAACTTCCGAGGCTGCTGTTGATGCCAATGTAGCAATGACTGAAACAACTGTGGTGTATAATCAAACTGGAGATAATGCTGTAACGGCTAGTGCTGATGAAGATTTTACAAGTATTTTATTAAAACAACGATCACTCGAAAATCAAGCGCAAAACCTCAATGAAGAGATTATGATTGCCTTGGATTTCAGAACGAGTAAATACCCCACCTTTCAAGAAAAAATGGAGGCAATGGCTTTAGTCAAAGAGTGGAAAAGTTTTGCTAGCCTAGGTAGCTCAACTAGTTTAGTGATTGATCAATTCGGACAAGACTGGTCGAATGTAGAAATGTTTGACAAATTTGAAATGCATGGATACTACAATCCAGAAGGAGAATTTATTGCTCCATTGATTGAATTAAAAGCAGATTTGACAACAACAGGATTTCGGGATAATAAGGCATGGTATGTAGATGAAACGTTTGTAAATATGTCTCAACATCTCCCCAATGCAACGATTCCGCTCGAGTGGAGATTGCCGAATCGTTTTGGAAATATTCCTAGCAAGGCAGTATTGATGAGACAAATTCAGGATAACAATAAGGTATTGACCGATCAGGAAATTCAAAGTAACACAGCAATATTTACTGCTAACAAAGCAAGAGTTAGTTATAAAGTACCCTATTATTTAGTGAAGGATTATTTTCAATTTAGAAATGATGTGTCCGTCTATTACTCTAGTCAGAATATGCCGCAACACATGATTGATTTTTTACTGTGGGAATTCAAAAGACCTTATCCTGGAGATTATCGAGTGACGGTAAAATATCAAAGACCAGGCGACACACCAACAGGTGATGTAGACCGAGTGTTTAAATTTTAAAAATCCTTTTCAAAATTAGTATACCCTCATTTTGAGTTAATAAAAAGACATGAAGAAATCAAGCCATCAAAAAAATCTAATGCTGCTACTGATGTTTCTTACATCTGCAACTTTTGTTTTTGCGCAACCAGAAATAAAAGAAGAGCATGCACTAAAAATCACAGGAAGATCCTTTGGTAAATCAATCAAACTCCGATGGGCACCAACGAGTATGTACGCTTGGCAAACTACGAATGAATTGGGCTACGTACTCGAAAGAACAACCATTCGGAGAGGGAATGAAATTCTTCCATTGGCAGAAAGAAAAGCTGGAAAGGTTTTAACCTCTCCTCCTTTAAAACCATTAGCAAAAGGCGAAGCCTGGAGGCCAATTATGGAACGAAATGATTATGCTGCAATTGCTGCTCAAGCTTTATATGGCAAGTCTTTTTCTATGACGAATGATAAAAACAATCTGGTCGCTCAAAAAGATGAACAGCTTAATCGCTTTGCTTTTGGATTATTTGCCGCAGACCAATCAGTCGAAGTAGCAGAAACTTTAGGACTTTATTTTGAAGACAAAACTGTAGTTCCTGGAGAATATTATTTATACAAAATTTATCCTGCTTCAGCTCCTTCAGAATTTCCAATAGATACCGGATATATTTATCTAGGGACTGATGAAGTATATGACCTCCCGAAAGTGATCGATGTAGAAACAGAATTCGGAGACAAAGTCGTTTACATCTCTTGGGACAAAACGATCTTCAGTCAGTTTTATACCAGCTATGTTGTCGAGCGATCTGTTGATGGCGAAAATTATGAAGAGGTGAATGCTTTGCCTTTTGTAGGGATGGATAAAAATGCTAAACAGGGGGATCGAATGCTGATGATGGATTCTTTAGAAGTCAATGATCAAAAATATAGTTATCGAGTAAAAGGAAAAACGATTTTTGAAGAATTAGGACCGCCTTCTGATCCTTCCTCTGGAGCAGGAGTTAATCCAGAAGTGTCTCACCCGAGTATTGAAAGCGTTTCGAATAATAACAATACTGGACTTGGACTTAGTTGGCGTTTTGAAAAAGAAAATGAAAGCGAAATTGTAGGATTTCAATTGTTGCGAAGTAATAGCGATCGAGGTACATTCAAAGTGATTGCTGATGAAAATACTATTGCAAAAACACAACGATACTTTATAGATGAAAATCCAATGCCTGTCAATTATTATAGTGTTGCAGCAGTAGATAAATATGGTCGAATCCTAAAATCATTTGCAGTGCTGGCTCAGCTAGATGATGAAACACCTCCTGTAGCTCCCGTTGGCCTTCGTGGTACGGTAATGCCTGATGGTGAAATGGTTTTGTCCTGGACACCAAACACGGAAGCAGACATTATGGGCTATCGGGTTTATATGGCCAACAGGAAAGACCGCGCAGAATATGTTCAGATCACAAGCCGTCCAGTTCAACAAAATTTTTATACTTATCATGTTCCCATGAATACGCTTTCGGAAGAGATTTATGTCAAAGTCAGAGCTTTTGACTATCGACAAAATCAATCGGAGTTTTCTATCATTGCGACCATCACCCGTCCGGATTCTATAGCTCCGGCAGCGCCCATTTTTACAAGTGCCAGACCAACTAGTCAACAGATCAATGTTATCTGGGAAAATAGTGCATCAGCAGATGTACTAACTATGGTTTTAGAACGAAAGAATATCAAAGAAGAGTCTTGGGATGCAATCAAGGTAATGACCTATCCGAATGATATCAATGTTAAAAGTTATCAGGATTCAACTATCGAAAGAGGGGTGCTATATCAATATAGATTAAAAGCAATTGACGATGCAGAGCTGATAACCTATTCACGAGTGATCACTGCTTCTAAAATAGATAATGGTATTCGACGTCCTGTGGAAGATTTTAATGCAGGAGTAGATCGCCGCAAAAAAATTGTTCAACTCAGATGGGATTATCAGCCTGATGGTGACGACCTGACACATTTTGTCATTTACCGAGCAGTCGATAAAGCAAGACCTTCAAAATACGATTCTATTAAAAAAATAGCCGCCAAACTAGAAGGCGACTCCTGGGTTTATGAAGATAGTTCTTTACAAATGGATACAGGGTATCAATATCAAATTAGAGCGGTTTACGCCAGTGGTGCTCAATCTCCTCTTAGTAAAAAAGTCACTGTTGATTTTTAAAGAAAAGTATCAAGAGATAGATTTTTCGCCATTGCTTGATTAAGATTTGTTCGATCAACAATAAAACACCAAAAAATGAATTGGAATAAAATTCAAAAAATATTAATATTTCTAATCTTTACAATCGGGATATGTCCAGCAATTAATGCTCAAAACGGATCTATAACGATTGATATTTCTACCTTTTCTTTTCAATCTACAGAAGGGAATTATCCTTACCTGAAATATAGAGTAGACCCTATTCGTATCTTTACTAAGTCAGGTTTACAAGTGGGTGGAACTAACTCATCGGTACTAAGAATTTATTCTGGTGTTGCACCAGAGACAAAGCACATTGTTAACCTTCCAATGATTAGCTCTCAGGTCATCGATGGTTCTAATTTAGATGCTTTTGATTTGCAAACCGGGAATTCATTATTAGTTGAACAACAAGTTTATGCAGGCACTATATTTCCGACAGTTTATACTGATTTGGTTGGCTATACTAGTCCCTATCATAAGATATCTTTAACCTCTTTTGCTGCTAATGGGAATACTAATTATACTTACCGAAGGAGTATAACAGGAGCAGATTCCAATGGAAACAATATCCCCTTTCCTTATCATTTTCAATTTATATCTTCCTATGATCTAGATGCGATTCAACCTGATTTGGAGTTTCGTACTATGCAAGATTCTATTAGGTCTGAGTTTTGTGAAGGGGAGTATTTTAAAGTAAAAGCAAATTATAAAGGCCCTTTTCATAACGGACTCTTTGTTTGGGAAATCAATAATGGAAGCGGTTGGAATTACTTGAAACTTGGAGGTGAAACGATTGTCCGGCGAGCAATAGGTTCTGGAGTTCGTTATCGTGCAAGGTTATCGACTTTTGGTGGTCGATATGGAGTATCTGATTTTTCAAATCCTAATCGTTATGCTCAGACTGCGGTCATACCAGGGACTAATTCTAGCATACTAAGAGTCAGGCATAAGATTGATAATTTTAGTCATGTTGTACAAGAAGTTTGTCCAATGGGAGATCTTGGAAAGATTTCGGTTACTTCTATGACTGGAGCCAGAAATGGAGAAAACTATTCGGTTGTATTGAATGATGAAAATGAAGACTATATTGATGATATTCAAATTATCAATTATCAACCTGATTATTTTGCAAATAATTCTGTCTCTTTTGAAGATTTACCAGCTGGAAACTACGAATTATTAATCATTCATGAAGATGCCGATGGAACAGTGCCATGTAAAACTAATAAAAACATTTCCGTAAGGACTTACCAGTTACCGACTTTTACAAGTAGTGCACAACATATCCGTTGCTTTGGCGAAAGTGGGCGAGTTTATTTTAATAATTTAAATTATGAAAGGTATCCCTTCACCTTCAACCCTCATACAATCTTGACGGCTGTATCAACAGGAGGTCAAGTTTTTACTAAAATCCTTAATGGATATGATGGGCACCGTGCAGGCAATTCTTATATAGCAGTGCCCCCTGGTGAATATACTTTGTCTGCCAGTCATCGCTTAGGTTGTACTTACGAACTTCCTGGGACAGTGACTGTGAATGGTAACCCTGAGTTGATTGCAACCTTGCAACCGCTTCCTGAATATGAAGTAAATGGTGTGATCTATAATGGAATCTGTGCAGCTAGTTTGGTCAATGCTAACATTAACGTTCAAGGGGGAGTGCCTCCTTATACGATTTACACTTCGAGTACTCCACCTAATGTTCGAAATTTTGGCGTTAAACTTTCTCCAGGTGACAATAGTATAGGCTTTGCTCTTAAGCATGGAACTTATGTTTTTAAAGTATTAGATGCGGTAGGTTGCCGCCTCGATCAAATGACTGTTACGATTAACAACCCTCCTAGGGTGGATTTTCCCGCAATGACGACTTCCGCTCCGACAATAGCTTGCGACGGATTTCAACAAGACGGTTCTCTTTCGCAAATGGGAAGTGTTAGTGGAGGGATTCCTCCTTATACATTTTATGCTGATGGAGTAGAAGTTCCGAATTTTAATATTTCTGGATTAGGCAATGGAACAACCCTGCTTTCAGTGGTAGACAGTATTGGATGTACTACAAATCAACGTGAAACACTTACCAATTTTATGTTTATGAATGTGTTTGAAGAATATTCTTCTGAAATTATTCCCTGTGAGGGAGTGAATACTGTGGAGTTTCATGTTGATGGAGGAGATCCTGTAGATGCTACTGGTTATACGATGACTGTAAACGGTGTTGATTGTGAAAGCCTCCCCAATTGCCAAGGCTTCTTTGATGGAGGAACAAATCCCTCTGGAGCATTTCAGCTAGATGTAGATACTTCATTGCTTCATGTTATAGAAGTCAGTGATAGTTTAGGTTGTGTGGTAAGTAAATCATTCCATTTTCCGGATGCTCAAATTGCGGAAGTTTCTAGCGTCTCTGTTGTTCCTCCTGCTTGTACCGGAGGAGATTATGAAGTAACTTTCTTTTTAAAAAATGTTCAAACTGATTATGGAAATCCAGCTTCTTTATACTCTAGTATAGATGGAGCAGTTAGTGAATATGTTGCACTAAATCAAGACTCATTAGGCGTTTTTCTAGAGCCTTATCAATTTACAATATCCGTTGCTGGAGCAGGGGATCATTCTATAATGCTTTCTAGTGATGAGGGTTGTGAAAGTGAAAAAGATTTTTCTTTAGCAGGAGTAGAAACGATAAGCCTCAACTTGATAGATGTTCAAAATAATTTTTGCAATACAGATACAACAGGAAGTATCAATTTTAGTTTAACAGGAGATACCCCATACACCGTAGAGTTGTTTAAAGATGGTAGTCGGACAGATTCGATTACGCTAAATCAAGCGGAACATACTTTTAGAGATTTACTTCCCGGAGATTTTAAAATAACGGTCATTGATGGAAAAGGCTGTACTGTTGCAGATAGTAATATCTTGGTTTTAAATCCGGATGTCATTCAGGCTACAGTGAACAGTTCGACCCCAATTAATTGTACTGGAAATAATGGTGTTATTCAGATGGAGGGCTTAACCGGAGGTACTGGAACATTTGAATATTCTTTAAATGGTCAACCCTTTCAAACAAGTACAACATTAACTGACGCGTTATCAGAAAATACTATTTTAATCAGAGATGCTAATAATTGTATCCTAGCTATAGACTATTCTATACCATTGGCAGGACCAACGATTTTTTCAACAATAAACCAGTTTCTACCTGCTGCTGACTGCGATGAAGGAAGTGCAATTGTGGAAGTTCAACCTGGGTTTTCAGAACCTCTGAAGATTAGAAAGATAGAAGATATTAATAATTATATATCTGAGTCGGCAGCCTTAACTGGCGGAGCGGTATCTACTACTGTATTTAGAGATACTATAAAAAATCTTGAACTAGGGACGCATTACTTTTTGATTCAGGATGACTTAGGATGTGAAGCAATAGATTCCGTAATAATATCGGCTGCTTCACCACTCAATGCTCTTGTTTCTGCCAAAACTTCTGAGTCTTGTTATCAACAATCTGCAGATGGTACCATTACTATTAATGCTAGTGGAGGAACAGGGCCTTACAGTATTACCAAAAGAGGGGATGCTCCAGTTTCTACTTCGTCAACTCATACTTTTACAGGATTAGATTATGGCATTTATGATTTTGTGGTTCAAGATAGCCGTGGATGTTCTATGGCATTGATAGATAGTGTTGTCACAAATAGTCTTCCTTATGTAGAGACGGCTATTTCAAATTATCAAGGATGTATTGGAGATGATCTCAATGCAGAAGTGGCTTTGACTGGAGTACATGGTACCGCTCCTTATACCTATGAATGGGAAGATGGAAGTATGGATTCTGTAAGAATGCTTGCTGCCAACGCTTATGTCATCACAATCACTGACGCTAATGGTTGTACTAGTACGGATGGGGTCTATCTCAGTCTTTTTGATACCTTAAATTTGACCACCAGCACAGTTACGGATGTAATTTGTCAGGCGGATCAAGATGGATCTGTTTCTGTTAGTTCAAGTGGAGGTTTTTTACCTTATACCTATTCTATTGATGATGGAAATACTTTTCAAAATGATAGTGTTTTGATCGGTTTAGGAGTTGGAGATTATGAAATATTGGTCAAAGATAATCACGATTGTCTCGATACTACTTATGCTACGATAGAAGCAACGAACCCGCTTTCTGGTACTGCTCAAACGACAGATGTTTTATGTAATGCAGAAGGAAATGGTACTTTGGAAATTACGCTTTTAGATGGTGTAGCTCCATTTACTTATTCGATTGATGGTACTAACTTTCAACCGCAAAATATTTTTAATAATCTAAGCCCAGGAAACTACATCGCATGGATACAAGATGGGTCTGGTTGTTTGGCGGCTTATAGTGATCAGGTTGTATCGGAGCCTGCTGCATTAACTTTGACAACTAATTTATTAGTAGATGCTAGCTGTAGTGAAAGCAACGGATCTGCTCAGGGAATTGTAGCTGGAGGAACAGCTCCTTATACTTATGAGTGGGATGGAAATCCTGCTTTAAATCAAAATACTTTAAGTAATGCTTCGGCAGGTTTGCATACCTTGATTATCACCGATGTCAATGGGTGTACACAGACCAGTTCTGTTATGATAAATGATCAAGCAGCTCCAGTTTTAAGTATTGGAAATAGTCAGGAAGAAATTTGCGGAATGGCAAATGGACTCATAGATTTAAGTGTTTTAAATGGAACAGCACCCTTTAATTTTAATTGGAGTCATGATGCTGGTTTAAATAATTCAATCGCAAATAATTTATCGGCTTCAACTTATTCGGTGACGATTACCGATGCGAATATGTGTACCGATGTTTTGAGTTTTAATATAACAGAGGTACTAGCTCCGAGCCTTTCTGAAACCTCCAGTTCTAATAGCCTTTGTACCAATGACAATGGAGAAATTGTTTTAGGGCTTTCAAATGGAACGGCTCCGTTTACTTACGCTTGGTCGCATGATGCTGGTTTAAATAATAATACCGCAAGTGGATTAGCTGGTGGAAATTATTCAACGACAGTAACCGATGCCAATGGTTGTTCAGATGAGATTTCAATTAATATAGATTATAATACTGCTCCAGCATTTCAAAATGCTACCATTCTAAATTCTTTTTGTGAATCACCGAATGGAAGTATTAATGTAGTCACAACAGGAGGGACCGCACCATTGACTTTTCAGTGGAGTCATGATGCAGGATTGAACAATGCTACAGCTGAAAATTTAATAGGTGGAACTTATACTGTAACAGTAACCGATGCAAATTTATGTCAAGATATTTTAACTGATCTAACCGTAAATTCAGTAAGTGTCCCAAGCTTAGAAGTTACCGCATTTAATAATGCAGATTGTCTTTCTCCGATGGGAGATATTACGATTGGCGTCACCGGAGGAGTTGGACCTTTTACCTATGCTTGGAGTCATGATGTGATGGAAACTGGGACTAGTGTCGGTGGTTTGATTTCGGGAACTTATACCGCAACGGTCACCGATGCCAATGGTTGTCAGGATGTGGTTTCGCAATCACTGATTTCCTTTGTAGGAAGTAGTGAAATTACCAACACCTTAGATTGCTTTGGCGATGCCAATGGTTCGATTGAATTGAGCTTAGAAGGTAATCTAAATGATTATCAATATGTATGGAACGATGTCTCGATTCCGGCTGGACCGACTGCTTCCAATTTAACAGGTGGGATTTATTCGGTTACCGTTACCAATGCCAATGGGTGTACTGAAGTTTTTACTGAGAATATTGTAGAACCAACTTTATTAGAAAATAGTATCTCCGATATCGTTCCTGTAGGATGTGATGGGAATCTTGGTTCTGCGCTGGTTAACCCAACTGGTGGAACAGCACCTTATATTTATCTTTGGAATGATGTGAATGCTCAAACAACTGCAGTTGCTGCTGGTCTTTCTACTGGAAATTATGAAGTCTTAATTACCGATGCGAATGGTTGTACGACTTTAGGAAATGTGGAAATCACACAATCTTCGGATATCGTTTTGACAGAAACTTCTTTGACGAATCCATCATGTTTTGGTGAAACAGGGAGTGTCAATATAATGCCGACTGGAGGAACTTTGCCTTATACTTTTATATGGGATGATCCGATGGCACAAACGACTGCTGAGGCTTCTGGTTTAGGAGCAGGAATGTACACTTTGCTCGTAACCGATGCGGTAGGTTGTACTCAGATTTATTCGACAGATATTGTAGAACCAGCGGCTCTAGAAATTACAAATATAGATGTTCTTCAACCTGCTTGTTTTAATGATGAAAACGGTAGTGTTACCATCACTGCAACTGGTGGAACGGGGGTTTACGAATACATTTGGAATAGTGGAAGTTTACCAGATAATAATGCAATTGTTGATCTAGGAGGAGGTGTTTATGATTTACAAATTATTGATGCGAATGGTTGTGATATTTCAGAAACAGTAGAATTGTTTAATCCTGATGAATTAGTAATTACGGATGCGATTGTTGATCCTGTTTCTTGTAATAGCGAGCCAAATGGAAGTATTGAAGTTGTGGCAGTAGGTGGCGATCAAAACCTTAATTACAATTGGTCGAATGGCGAAATGGAATCTAATTTAGAAAGTCTAAGTCCTGGTGTTTTTGAACTAAGTATAACGGATGGTCAAGGCTGTGAAGTTACTGCTTCTTACGAAATCGAATCTGTAGATACAGACTTTATTGATCTTGGAAATGCGGACACGACAGTCTGTAAGGGGGAAGCTTTATATTTTGACTTTACAGCTACTGATTTTGAAAGCTTTAGATGGACGAGCCTGCAAGATGGGGAGTTGAGTACCGATCCGATCTTTTCAACAATAAACGAAGACACGTATATTTTATCTGCGACTCGAAGTGACGGTTGTGTCGTAGAAGATACGATTGCTGTCAATTATACCGAGGACTTTTTAGATGCCTTTTTTATTGCGCCGACGGATATTGTTGTTGGTGACACTATTGTAGCTTTGGAAGTTTCTTTACCGATTCCGGATAGGGTAGAGTGGGATTTTGATACGGATCATGTAGAAGCGGTAGGACAGGATGGCAATCAGTTTTTCTTTAGTTTCGATGCGGTAGGAGAATATGATCTGACGCTGACTTCTTTCTCTGGAGATTGTAGTAATGATATTACAAAAACGATTTTTGTTTACGCAGATTCTACAGAATTGCCCTTTGTCAATCCATTAGTTCCGACTATTATTGATCTAAAAGTATTTCCAAATCCAAGTGACGGAATTTTCAATATCAACGTAGAACTTTCTGATGAATTGGATATGGTGATTGATATTTTTAGTTCACAATCGGTCTTATTTGATCGGTCGATATTTACAGGAAGTGATACCTACTCGAAAGATTATGTACTCGATCTACCTAAAGGAATTTACTATGCGGTAATTCAGGTCGCTGGAGCTAGACGGACTTTGACCTTAGTCGTGGATTGATAAACAAAATTGATTTAAGAACAAGGAACAACGATTTTAGATTTTAGAAAAATCTAGGGAATGCCTCGCCCCATAATTCGTTAAACCTTGTTCTTAAATCAAAAACTACTTTTCCAACAAAAAAAATGAACCTTTTTCATTCTTCCTTGTATATTGCAGGAGTATACCTTTCGTCCTCACCAAATTAAACCCTTTTTTTTAAAAAAACTTTATTTACATCTTGTATCCTTCTCTTTTAGATGGGTACAATTTAAATGATATTTAATGAACCACAGACTAAACGCAAAAGTAGGGATCGACGATATGGCATTATACGTTCCGAGTCTTTACCTCCCGATAGAAACCCTTGCCAATGAAAGAGGCATTCCATTTGAAAAATTAAACAAAGGACTAGGTCTATATAAAATGGCTATTCCTGATCTTCATGAAGATGCTGCAACAATGGCCGCCAATGTCGTCGCAGAAATCATCGAACGCAACAAACTAAATCCACGAGACATCGGTCGTATTTACCTAGGTACAGAATCAGCTCTGGATGGTGCGAAGCCAACGGCAACCTATGTATTGGAAATGCTTCGTCGGAAATATAAAGAAACCTTCGGGGTAAATTGTTTGCAAAATTGTGATGTGGTCGATTTGACTTTCGCTTGTGTTGGAGGAGTGGATGCATTGCACAATACACTCGACTGGGCAAGAGGAGATAGTGATAGAGTAGGAATTGTGGTTTGCTCTGATTTTGCAAAATATGAATTGGCTTCCACTGGCGAATATACTCAAGGTGCCGGAGCAATAGCGATGTTAGTAAAACACAATCCAAGGCTTTTAGTGATCGAAGATAATATCGGAGTAGCGACTCAAGGCGTTCATGATTTTTTTAAACCAAAAAGATCTTTTGATAAAAAAACGGTGATCGAAGAGGTTTTAAAATTGGCGGGTGTTGAGAATATTTCTGCAGAAGAGATATTAGCAAAATTACCTAATTCATTGGAAGTCACGGGTATCCTCGATGATAACGATACGAAACTAAGCTTGCATAAAGACACACCAATTTTTGATGGACCTTATTCTAATCAGACTTATCAAAATCGTATCCGAGAAGCGTTTTATGATTTTAGAAAAAAGAAGATTACTAAAAATAAATTATCGGAGAATGAACCTGTTCTTAACCGTTGGGGGCGTTTGATTTTTCACTTGCCGTATGCAGCACATGGTCGGAGAATTGCTTCTGAGATTTATATGATCGACCTTCAGCTCAAAGGCGAATGGGAAGCTTTTGCCACAGTTAATGATTTGCTAGAACCTCAGGCTAAAGATTTTGAGAATAATGCGGATTTTGAAAAAGCTTACGGTGGATTTTTAAGAGGAATTACGAAAACGGAGGCGTACAAAGTTTTTTCAAAAAAGAAATTATTTAAAGCAGAAGCGACTTCCGGGCAGATCGGAAACATGTATGCTTGTTCTATCTTTCTAGCTTTGATGGGAACGCTTGAAGCAGATTATCTCGAAGGAACAGATCTTGCGGATACCACTTTTGGATGCTTCAGTTATGGTAGTGGTTCTAAATCAAAAGTTTTCGAAGTCGAAGTTCAGCCACAATGGAAAGCAGTGGTTAAAAACTTTGGAATCCAAACCCAGATTGACAAGAGAATAGCAATTGATTATTCAACTTATGAAGCTTTACATCGGATGCAGCAGAACGAAAGTGTGCTTGCGCCAAATTCGGAGTTTCAATTAGATCGGATTTCAGAAGAAGCATTTCGAGAAGGAGCGAGATACTACAGTTGGGCAGAAGCAGAGGTGAGCGTTTTAGGAAATGAGTGAATGAGCGAGTGAAAAAAATGAGTGAATGAACCGGTCAAATGAACTTCAGGATTCAATCCCAATGTTCAAGTGCGAGCGTCCATTCACTCATTCAAAAAATCACTCATTGTTAATTAATTACTCCCAACCCGTTTCGCCTCATCCTCCAATCCAGTCTTACGTTTTCTAGATTTTACATTTTGATTTCCAAAAGCATAGCTCAAACTCAGAGCCACTCTGCGGCTATCCCATTCTCCAGAACCTGCTGAGCGAAGGCCATTGAAAACGGAAACACCATCCCAACCGGATTGATAAAAAATATCATTGGCGCTAAGCCTCACATTCAATTTATCTTGTAAAAATTTTCGCTGTAAACCAAGGTTTAAACTCCAGGTTGGGTTATATTCAAAAACACCACCCCAAACACCAGGACCAGAATAGTATCCTGAGATTTCTCCTTTGAGTTTCCAAGGTAAATTAAAAGTGTGTTGCTGGAAGATACTATAGGTGAAAGCTTGAATATCAACGACGCCTCCTTCTTCACCATAGTCCGCTTGATTATCTAAATGTGATCCACTAAAGTTGAAAAATGCGGACCATTTTTTAGTGATTTGGATTGGAGCACTGATGTTAGCAGACCAAATTTTTTGAGTCGCGAGATTTGCCCAAGTAATAAATCCTGCAGTTGGTTTGGTTGGATCAGGGCCGATTAGTCTTGTAATTTGATCCGTCGTTAAAGAATATCCAACTTTGAAATTATAACGGTATTTCCAAGTATAACCTAACTCAATATTATTTACAATCTCTGGGAACAAGAAAGGGTTTCCTTTTTGAAAAGACAACTCACTCAATTGATTATTAAAAGGATTCAAAACATTATAATCTGGACGATTGATTCTACGACCATAGTTCAAAGCGAAAGCATGCATTGGAGCTGCCTGGTAAGTCAATCCTACACTTGGAAAAAAACTTAGGTAGCTAGTGTCTACCGGAGGCTCTTGCAAGTCTACAGCGAAGGTTTTCAATACGCCAAGGATATCGGTATGCTCTGCTCGAAGACCAGCAGAAAGATTCATCTTTTTATTAATTGATCTCGAGTATGAAAGGTATCCTGCGATTACATTTTCATCATAATTGAAAATATTAGATCGTAGATCGTTTTGAATAGCTTGACCATTTTCTACATCGAAAAATAAAAAGGTGTTGTCTGAATCTACTCGACTTAATTTAGAGCCTAGGCCAAATTTTCCACCCCAAAGTTCTTCTTCATAATCAATCTTTGCAGTATAAATCCCAATATCAGTTGGCGTATCAAAATCGTTTATGATTTCAGAAAGTAGAATCTCCTGATTTTCATCTTTGAAATAACGGTTGGGTTGATTACGGATTTGACTTGTACTATAAATTCCATAGTCCAAATCAATATTCAAACTTCGACCTTTACCTGGATCAAAACGATAATTTACATTGAAAGTATTTTGAGTGGCATTAGATTCTGTATTTGACTTGGCTACCAAAAAACTATCCACTTCGGTAATACTACTTTGATTTGAAATAGCGATATCATTGGTAGAGTTCGTCTGTCCATCATTATAATTTCCACCAACCAAAAAACCAACGGTATGGTTTTTAGCAACAAAGAAATCTGCGCCTAAACGGAAATTGAAATTTTGAGACTCGTTTGGGATATAATTAAATTCGTCTTTGAAAATACCGTTTTGAGTATCCTGAAATTTCATTCTATTAAAACGCTCATTATCAGCCACTCCAAGTGTTCCGAAAATATTTACGTTTTTATTTCTATGATTCGCAGTGACACTGGCATTCATCTGAGGTAATTCTCCTTGGCTAAATGACCCAGTTACAGAACCATTCGTACCATGGCTTTTGTCCCGCTTCATTCGGATATCGATGATACCTGCATTTCCTTCTGCTTCATATTTGGCACCTGGATTAGAAATGATATCGATGCGATCAATTTGCTCAGCAGGAATATTTTTTAGAAAACTACTCAATTGCTCTCCATTGATAGGTAAACGTTTTCCATCCATATAAATCAAAACACCAGAACGTCCTAAGACACTGACATTATCATTGTTGTCTACCGTTACAGCTGGAGCCTTTCTTAAAAGTTCAATAGCATTGGAACCCGTAGAGTTAATGGTGCCTTGTACATTGAAAACCATTCGGTCTGCTTTGACTTCTACCATAGCTCTAGCAGCGGTTACCGTCACTTCTTCCAATTCAACGGAATTCTCGCCAAAGGTCAAAACCTTAAGGTCAAGCAATTGATCAGCAGTAAGCGATATATCGGTGAATCGTAAATCACCGACACCAACGTAAGAAGCTACGAGGAAATAATTTCCTGCATTAAGATTTCTAATTTGAAAAAGACCTGCATCATCACTGGTTTCTACTTTGATAAGACTGCTATCACTGGAACTATATAAAGCTACATTTGCGAAGGAAACAGGATTGCTTGCCTTGTCTTGAAGTTGACCTTTGATACTGGCGGTCTGTGCCTGTAAGCTTAGACAAGTAAAAAAGGATAATAGTGTAATTAGTATTTTCATTAGTTGAATTTTAGGAGTACAAAGGTAATAGAATACATCACTTTGTTTGGTCTTTTTCGATGAAGTGTCTGAGAAAGTATATCAAGGTCGTGTTGTGTAAATGACATTGTTGAAATCGAGATTGATTTCTCTTGATTTACATACGATTGGAAATCTATTTTGGATTTTTTAATTCCTCTATTTATTAAGCTTCGTCCATGCTTTGGCAATCTTTTTCATCCGACGCTTATTCGCTCCAGCATCTGACCATCCAGCCCTAGAAGCAGATCGAAAATGGATGAGCTTATTTGATTCATCAAAAAGGAATTCCACATCATCTGTAAAACCTCCTAGTTTCGTTTTAAAGGTGTAATGCAAATGATTTTCAGATTTTGAGATCAGCGTGATCTTAGGAAAGGTTTGAATAATTGAATCAAGCTGGTGAATGGCTACAGGGGTTTTTGTTTTAATGATTAAAGGGCTAAGCTTTTTCTTCTTTTTTAAAGCAGTGGAACTAACGCAGTTCGGAGACTTAGGGCAAGGAGCTAGCGCAGTTTTAGAATCATTGAGACTGGAAAAATTTCGCTGTGTAGTCGTACAACTTAGGAATAGTAAAAGAAAAAGAATATACCTCATAATTGTGTTAAGTTATTGGACTAAACCCGGTGTTTTATCAAAGAGATAGAACAGAGTAGAACAAAAAGAGTTTTAAGTTTTTAAAGAAGCTTGGGATTTGAATTAATTAATATTCCCGCCTACAGGTAATCCACTAGGAACACTTTCAGGGATTTCTTTATCAAAATTAGAATCATTCAACGTATTTAAAAACGAAATAATCGGCCCAATGTCTCTTACGGTAAGCTCCAATTCATCTATAAAAGGATCCAATTGCTCACGATTGACCTCCTGATGTTTGTTCTTTCCATTTCCTATATCTTCATAAAATTCGAGCACCTCTTTTAAGGTATTAAAATTTCCATTGTGCATATAAGGAGCCGTAAATCGTAGGTTTCTTAAACTCGCAGTTCTAAAAGCATAGGTTTCATTTATGCCCGTATCAAAGGCTGGAAGTTTTGGATTTGCAGGAACACCGATGACATGCGATTTATAATCTGAAAGCATCGGACCATTGTGGCAATTACCGCAGCCGACTCTATTAAAAGCTGTGAATCCATCCTTTTCAGAAAGAGACATCGCGTTTCCATCTCCTTGCATGTATAAATCAAATCTCGATTTAGAAGTGACCAATGTTCTTTCAAAAGCAGCAATTGATTTTGCAATATTCTTTTCATTAATAGACGCTGGTTTACCAAAAGCATCCTCAAATAAGGCGACATATTCAGGGGTATCTTTGAGCCGATTGACGACTTGATCTAAGATTTCAGTTTTAGAAAAATGAGTGCCTCTCATTTCTTCAAAGGCTAGTATAGGTTCCAAGGCTTGTTGTTCTAAACTTTTAACTCGGACATCCCAAAACATTGGTGCATTTTCCGGAGCATATTCATTCGATGTATTGATCCCGTTAAAAGCGGTGTTGAGAATGGTTTGTGCATTCCGTTTGACGATAGGGATTTCATTAGGCTGATTGAAAACTCGCTTACTACCGAGGCCTTTGCCATTGACACCTATCGATAAATCTCGATATTCAGTATAACCACTTAGCGGGTGGTGGCAAGAAGCACAAGCCACATCTTTATCTCCGGAGAGAATTGGATCATAAAAAAGGAGCTTACCTAATGCTATTTTCTTTGAGTTTGGTAAATTATCTTTTGGTGCTTTTACTGTTTTAGGTAAAGCATCATGAATGTTTAAATTCTTATAAATCCGCCTTTGGTTTGTTTGCTTGTTTTTGATCTGAGTTTCCTCCAGATCAGCATTGGAGCATTGGTTGAGGAACACAATACTAGAAAGGATTATTATCGCGAAAAGATATTTTACTGGTGTCAATTGAGTAGAACTTATTTTGTTTTTTGAAAAATAATGAGTCGATCAAATGGATGGGCAAGATAAAGCTTTTCATTGAAAGTGGCTTTGATATAAATCAACTGAGTTTAGTAAGTATT
>CAKZTD010000336.1 GCA_937921595.1 uncultured Saprospiraceae bacterium | reverse complement strand
ATAAACTTGATTTATGAACAAGGATTAACGAATAGCGATTTTTGATATTAGACATTGCTTCTGCTATATCTGAAATCTAAAATCGTTAATCCTTGTTCTAAGATCAATTTTGATTTTAGGATACACTTCCTACAACAAGGTCTGCTGATTAGTCGGCTTTTTAACTTCCTCTTCTTTTTTATCTTCTACAACCTTCAGGTTTAAAATATTCCCCATGTGATAACAAGTCCGACAACGAGCTTCATAGCGATCTTTTTCTCCTAGTACAACCGTTCCACCTTCATCGGAAACACGATAAGAGTGAGTCGCTAGGTTTCCGCAATGTTGGCAAATCGCATGTACCTTAGTGATGTATTCTGCTACAGCAAGTAAGTTAGGCATCGGACCAAAAGGGTTTCCTTTATAATCCATATCGAGGCCTGCGACAATCACCCTATTTCCACGAAGGGCAAGCGTCTGACAAACTTCTGGTAATTCACTATCAAAAAATTGAGCCTCATCAATTCCAATCACATTTACACCATCGGTCAATTCCAATAATTGAGAAGAGTGCTCAATCGGCATAGAAAGGATTGAATTAGCATCATGCGAAACGACTTTTTTATCATCATATCGGGTATCTATTTTAGGTTTAAAAATTTCAACTTTTTGATTTGCGATTCTTGCTCGTTTCAACCGACGAATCAATTCCTCTGTCTTTCCAGAAAACATAGAGCCGCAGACGACTTCAATCCATCCACTTCGCTGACCTTTAAAATGAGGTTCTAAAAACATATTTTTATATTTTGAAGTTTTTCAAAAATGAATTGATGAATTATTTGCAAATCATTGATTTCGAATAACATCAGCTATTTTAGTTTTCGTAGCTACGGCTACGCAAAAGGAAATAAGCTTCGTTCTAAAAATCAAGCATTCACAACTAATTTCAGAACACATTATTGAACAACTTCATTGTAAGAAATCTAAAATAGCACGTTTGTCCGCTCTTTCCTTCCTTTTTTCTAAAAATCAGTAACCTTAAAGAGCATTTACGGTAAAATACTATTTTTCATTCCGATTTTAATTATTTTTGTAAAAATAGGACTTTCAATTAGAAAATAAGTAAGTGTGTCCAGTGAATTAATGAATATTTTATCACCTTATTTATAATAAGTACCTAAATTCACTTGTTAAATATCTGGTTTTACATAAATTAACTACTAGCCTTTATGAATCTTAAGCATGCAGAAATTGTCCTGGAAAAGATTACCCGACTTTATAAGTCTATGAAATTGGACGAACGAAACATTGATGTATTCGAACAGGATCTGATGTTGAGTTATATTCGTCAACTTCATGAATCGTTCTCTCCTGGCAAACCAGTTTCGAAAAGAATCGATCCAATACTCCCTCCAAAGAAGGCAAGTCCAAAGCCAGTTGTTAAAGAAGTGCCTAAAGCACCACCTGCTCCAAAGCCTGTGATAGTAAAACCTGAGCCTATTCCTGAACCTCCGAAAGTTGTAGAAACGCCTAAAGTGGTTGAAGCTCCCAAAGCTCCTGAACCGCCAAAGATCGTTACTCCACCAAAAGTTGTAGCTCCTCCAAAGCCTGCTCCAAAGCCAACCCCGCCCAAACCGCAACCGGCCAGAGCGAGTGTTGGACTCTCTGCTCCTGATCGTGCTTCTCTTTTTGAATTTAAAGAAGCGACCGAACTTTCAGAGAAATTGAGCATGCAGCCGATCCGAGATTTAACAAAAGCGATGGGACTAAATGAAAAGATTTTCACCATCAATGAACTCTTCGGAGGTGAAAGTAAAGCCTTTGATGAAACAGTTAAGAAATTGAATACTTTTTCTTCTTTCGAACAAGCTGCTGAATACTTATCTTCAGGTGTTGCACATACTTATGATTGGCCTAATCGAAGTAAGAAAAAGAAAGCCTTGAATTTTATTCAGTTGGTGAAGCGGCGGTATAAGTAGTAAGATCCCTGCGGTGATAGTGAGAAATGAGAAAGCCTGCGGCTTTTGTGAAAGGGTGAGTTCCTTGACTCGTAAACTCGCTCGGAATGACACTTCGGTCAAAAAGGGATGAGTTATAAGTGAGTTTTATATTGGATTTCTTTAAAAAAATTTATGAAAAAAATAGCTGTGTTTACCTCGGGTGGAGATTCTCCGGGAATGAATGCCTGTATCCGAGCGGTTGTTCGGACGGGATTGAAACTTGACCTCGAAGTCATTGGAATCAAAAGAGGTTTTGAAGGGATGATCGATGGCGAGTTTATTAATTTGGATCGTCGCTCGGTGAGTGGAATCATGAATCGTGGAGGTACTATTTTGCATTCAGCAAGGAGTGATCGTTTTAGAACAGAAGAAGGTCGGAAGATGGCTTTTCAACAATTACAAAAAGAAGGGATCGAAGGAATCGTGGCCATTGGTGGTGACGGGACTTTTACTGGTGCAGATATTTTTACAAAAGAATTTGACATTCCATTTGTTGGAACTCCGGGGACGATTGATAACGATTTGTATGGAACAGATTTTACGATCGGATATGATACGGCGATCAATACGGCAATGAGAGCGATTGACAAAATCAAAGATACCGCAAATGCACACCATCGCTTATTTTTCGTAGAAGTGATGGGTAGAGATGCTGGATTTATTGCTTTGCGAAGCGGGATTGCTACTGGAGCGGAAGCGGTGTTAATTCCTGAAAGTAAAACGGATACAGAATCCTTGATTCGTATTTTAGAATTGAATGAGCAGAACAGAAAGCGTGCAAATATCGTTGTAGTAGCAGAGGGTGATGAGGAAGGTGGCGCTTTTAAAATTGCGGAAACAGTAAAAGAGCGGTTTCCATATTTTGAAACGAAAGTAACGATCCTCGGTCATATCCAAAGAGGTGGTGCTCCTACTTGTATGGAGCGAGTCATGGCGAGTCGAATGGGAATGGAAGCGGTGAAGGCTTTGTTGGACGGCAAGCGTAGCGTGATGGTTGGACAGGTGCATAAAGATATTGTTTTTACTCCTTTTGAAAAAGCGATTAAGCATCATGAAAAAGTGAACCCGGTGTTGTTGGATATGGTGGAAATGTTGGCGTAGTTCCTCCTTTTGGTCAAGGGATAGATTGCCTGCAGTAATAATGAGGAGTGAGGAGTTTTAATTTTAAAATGATGGTAGAACAAAATAATCAATCTGAAAAAAATCACTTGCTGGATAGCTTAAAGCTTCCGGTTGTTTTCATTACGGTGATTTGGGCCGTTCATATTTTTCAGTACGTTTTTGGAATGCGATGGGGCTGGCTAGGTGTTTACCCACGCAAGCTATTTGGCTTAAAAGGGATTTTTACTTCGCCATTTATTCATGGAGATTTTTCACATCTTTTTAATAATACTATTCCATTTTTTGTGTTGTCAACGATGACGATTTACTTCTATCGCAAAGTAGCACTGAGGAGTATTGCAATGATTTACATCCTGACTGGTTTAGCGGTTTGGCTATTGGCCAGAGAAACTTTTCATATTGGATTGAGTGGTGTGGTCTTTGGGCTTTTTGGTTTCGTACTGGGGAATGGGATCTTTCGTCGGAATATCCGATCGATCGTTTTAGCATTGATTGTTTTCTTATTGTATAGCGGTATGTTGGTTGGACTTTTTCCGACGGAGGAAGGGGTTTCTTGGGAGAGTCATGCTTCGGGATTTTTGATCGGATTGTTTACTGCCTATTTTTATAAAGAAGAATTGGAAGCAGAGGAGATTAAACATTCGCCGTGGGAAGATGAACCAGAACAGGCAAACTTACCGTATTTTTTTCCTAGAGATATTTTTGATAAAACTAAAGCGGAGCGGAGATGGGAGGCTGAACAACGAGCGAGGGAGCAAGCTCAACGAGATCGGGATGGATTGGATATTGGATAATCTTGATCATATGGTTATGTAGTGATGTGACTATATAGCTAAATAACGACATCACTACATAACTCATGAATACTATTTCAAATCTTTCAAATTTCGAATAAATCCATTCACACCTTTCCCTTTCATTTTCGACAATAACAACTTCGCATTATTTCGATTATCATAAGCACCAACCACAACTTTATACACCGTCTTTCCTTTGAGTTCATTAATACTTACGATGATGTCCGTATCAAAAGCTCTTTGTAATTTTTCTACTTGAATCAAAACATTTCCGTATTCCGCAAAGGCACCAATCTGTACTCCAAAGCCGACTGGCTCTTGTCTTTTTACATTGAAATTAAAAATACCACGCCCCTTCGCCACGTTTTCTTCAACCACAGGATCTGGTTCACTGTTACTATTCGAACTATCCAATCGACGCATCGCTTCTGCTACCGCTTTGTCTGCATTAATCCGACCATGACCGTATTTTTTAGAATGCCCATTTACATACTCACTTGGTGCACCAATTTTATCAGCCGTTTTTACAATAATGTCTTTTACCTCTCTAGCTGTCAATTCCGGATTTACAGAAAGAATCAAAGCACAAATACCAGCAACCAAAGGACAAGCACTTGAGGTCCCTCCAAAATGTTTATATTTAGAACCTCTGTTTTTTCCATCTCGATAAAATTGAAAAGCACCAGTCTCCCAACTCACTCCTTCATCCCAAGAAGCTCGAGCTGCTAAGATTGGCCAGTCTCCATTTGAAGGCGCACAAATGGTCACCTCTCTTCCACGGTTTGAATAAAAAGCATGCTCATCTTTACTCGTACTTGCAGCTACTGCAATCACATCAGGATGGGCAGAATAGAAATTTACAAAATCCAAATCCTCATTTCCAACTGCATATACAATGACACAACCTTTTCCATTTCTTCCTTTTCGAGCGGCCTTTGCTATCACTTCTTGTTTCATCGGATTGAGATCAAAAGCAGGATCAGTCGTCCCCCAACTACAGCTGATAATATCAGCTCCATTGTTGATACAATAATCAAACATCTGCTCTGTTGCTCGAAGACTAAAAGACGTTCCACTAATCGGCATAAACTTAGCATTCGGAGCAGCACCAACAATTCCATTGCCGTTCGAGGCTGCAATCGCTACGCTCGCACATGGCGTACCATGCGTAAACCTTGGATCCCCTTGATCAATTTCACTCGATTGATTCCATAGGTCAAAAGGTTTGTAAAGCTTGCTTTTCAAATCCGGATGATTGACATCAAAACCGTTATCGATTACAGCAATAACAACATCACGAGATCCGGTATTTCCGATTCTTGACCAAGCGTCAAAAACTTTTGCATCAGCCCCTCGCTTGAGTGGAAAATTTGCATCCGCAACAATCCCGTTATTTTTTAAATGCCATTGGTGTTCTAAGAGATCATCATCTGGTGCAACGAAAGGAGCATACTCATCGACATAAGTATCGAGATCTGGTTCTGCTAATTTCACCATAGAAACTTGCTGTAACCAACCTGCAACTTTTATCGGATTTGGAGAATCTTTGGTGACTGCTGCAATGATTCTATACTCACTTCTTCGTTCAACCAATCTTAAATTGTATTCATCCAAAGCAATATGTTGCTCATCGTTACTAGTATTATCTTGAAAAATGATATAGATTTCTCCGGTTGGAACCAAAGGTCGCGTACTCCCTGAAGCATAATAAACATGTGTTCCCACATTTACCTCATCCTCCATTCTGACTTCATCTAATTTATCATCAATACTTCTCCCTTTCTTGTCAAGGTTGACGACATTGAATCCTCCAAGATTTTTATACACTTCTTTTTTTACAAAATCTGCTTCCTTGAAATCTTTAGTCCCTGCTGACTTTAGACCAACAAGGTTTTTGCTTTTGCGAAGCAAGAGTTCGCCTTTTCCGCTTTTAACTTTGAGTTCACTCATCTTTTTAGAGCTTTGGTTTTTAGTTTATAATCTGCCTCTTAAAAGGCTAGTGTGATGCAATATAGCAAAAAATCATAATACTGGATACGCTCATTTCAGTTTATAAATGTTAACAAAACAGATAAAAACAATAAAAAACAGTAACAAACAGTATTATAATCAAAAAAATATCCTAGCTTTATAACTCAATCACCGATCAAAGCCAGAAAATAGGCTCTGTTACTCCATATTAAAAACCATTGTTTATGAAAGACAAAATAGCTATCATCATTATCATTTTTATTTCAATCTGCTTATCGCTCAGTTTGGGAATGCTAGATTATGAGACGGAGTCGCTTTATCATTTATTGACCTCTGACAAAGGAAATATTCCAATACTTGTCATTTTTGCCATGTTCTTCACTGGAGTAGGTTTAGGTTTTTTCTTTATGATTAAATACATAAGGAGAGCCATGAGAAAGAAGGCATAACAAATTCATTATAAAATCATTCAAAACGCAAAATCAAATGTTGCCATTTAAAAAAGCATTCGAAGTAATGCATGATCAGGAAAATCATTTTAACAAAATCAATCAAAATTTATACACCAATAAACTCATATTTGCTCAATTGGGTTTGATGACTATTTTCACTTTTGGCTATGGGCTTATCATGGGAAGTTACAATAGTTTTACTCAAGCAATGT
The DNA here is from genome assembly GCA_937921595.1 of uncultured Saprospiraceae bacterium. Classification (GTDB taxonomy): domain Bacteria; phylum Bacteroidota; class Bacteroidia; order Chitinophagales; family Saprospiraceae; genus JAHDHW01. Next base: position 29,578 of record CAKZTD010000336.1, on the reverse strand, counting down.
TTACAGGCTTAAAGCTTTGGTTGTTATTAAACCTAACGCTATTAATTTGTTTTCCATCATTTTACATCGTTCAATTAGTATTAGGTTCGAAAATCAAAATGAAACAACTTTTTGTTATTTTACTAAGTGGTTTTGTAATGACGACGACCATCATGCTCGCATTTGCTCCAATTGTATTATTTTTTCAAATGTCTGGAGACAATTATCATTTTCTCCAATTGTTGCATGTCTTTATATTTGTATTCTCTGGTTTTTTTGGAATGAGAACCGTTTTGGAAGCTTTGAAAAGTGCTTTCGAAAGTACAGGTGTATATCCTAAAATAGGGCTTTCTGTTTTTAGAATTTGGGTACTTATCTTTGCATTTGTCAGTATCCAGTTAGCCTGGAATTTAAGACCGTTTCTTGGTAGCAAAGAGATGCCTTTTGAAATGATTAGATCTGAAACTCGAGGAAATTTTTATTCAACCATGTTTAATGCCGTCGGATCTATGTTTGGTGTAAAACCAGGTGAGAATAAAGAAGAGAAAGAAGAAGAACCTTCGAATGACTAGATTTAAAATATCGATAAATATAAATATAAATTTTCTATGAGCGATGAGATAATGACCATTGAGGAAGTGGCGGCTTATTTAAAAATGAAGCCACAAACTATTTATACCTGGGCGCAGAAAGGTAAAATACCTGCGGCCAAAATAGGCAAGGAATGGCGTTTCCGAAAAGACATCATCAATGAATGGTTTAAGCAACATATCGATGTCAAGTTTCACCCTTTAATGGAAAAGTTAGAAAAGGAAAAAAAAGAAGGGAAATAAGAAAAGTATTCAGTTTCAAAAAACAACAAACCTAATGATGAAAGATAATCCTGCTTTTAAAACAGCAATACGCTATGGTTTACCAATTGGTATTTCACTAAATATAATATTCCATTTGCTACTGACAGGTGACGAAGCTTACCTAGGAAATGATAATGTCTCTCTACTAATGTTTTCCTTAGTCTGTGTCACCTTCATTATTATGTTTAAAAATCATTTCAAAAAATACACTAATAAGGTACCTGACCTTAGTCATATCGCTTTGCTTATTCTTACTTTTGGTTTTGTAGTCGCCGCTTGTATGGGACTAGGGCATTTTATAAATGCAACATTCATTGATCCAAGCTGGAGCGAAAATAGTTTAGCATTAATGCAAGAAAGATGGACTGCTGCGAATTACTCAAAAGAAGCAATTGCAGGCCAAATAGAATGGACTGATACTTTTCATAATCCCTGGAAATGGAGCTTAGTTATTACTATTTTCTTTTCAATATTATATAGTATCCCGGGATTATTAATTGGAATGGCATTTTTCATTCGACATAATATAATACATAAGCATCAAGCTAAAAAAATAGATTTTCAATAAAACAAAAGCCCCTCACTAGCTTACACCTTATATTTTTTCATAAAATCATATCCAACTAATTGCACTTTTAGAGGAAAATAATTTATTTTTTTAAAATAATTTTAATTTATTTTTTTTGAAGAATGTCACATATATAGCACATTATCAAGTGCTTTTCCTTCAAACACTTTAATACTCCCCTACTAGTCAGCACTCTAAATATCAACCAATACCTTCAACTGTATTAAACAAGGTCACTTTTTAATTCACGGTACTATTGACTTTACATATGTGAATTCGCTGAAGTGGTATAAAATTTGGTTTACACTTAACAACCCATAAAACATCCCCTCATAATTTTCCCCTCTGTTATTACACTTAATATCTACTAAACAAATTAACACAAAATGCAAGGAAAGAGTCCTATTGTAACCTTTAATCGGGTACTATTAAGCATTGTCTTTTTATGCTTTTTTATTAATTCTACTTCTGCAGAATCAGCAGAAACACTTCTCGCCGATTATGAAATTGATAATGTAAATGGCCAAACTATTTACACTTGTTCTGGTAACTTCTATGATGATGGAGGAAGCGGAAGTAACTATCTAATTAATAAAGATTACACGGTTACATTTTGCTCTGATGATGGAAATCCAATTAGTATTGAATTCACTTCATTCTATCTTGAATATAATAGTAATTGTAATTACGATTACCTCCGGATATATGACGGTGCAAATGCTTCTACCTCACAAATTGGGAAATATTGTGGTACTTATAATCCTCCTGGCACAATTGTATCGAGTGGGACTTGTCTTCACTTTGTATTTCATTCGGATGGCTCCGAGGTTTTTTCAGGATGGGAGGCAAGCATATCTTGTATCGCACCACCAGCTTGCGATGATGGAAATACAGGCAACTGTTGTTCAGAAACTTTACCAAGTAATTCAGGTTTTGAATCTACCTTCACAGCAAGTGAACAATTTCCAAATAGTTCTTACCCTGTAAATTCAATGACAGGAAGTTTCTCGAATTGGTTTTATGCAGATGGGGGATATAACTCTAATGTTCAGGTTTTAATAGATGACCCAACGAAAGCAAGTGAAGGTGATCAATTTGTATATATCCCTTTACCACCTGACCAGTCTGGACCTTACAATTATTGTATTGGAAATAGCATGTCTTATAGCTCTTCAGTGACTAGTTGTGGAAATGATGAATGGTTTGATAATCTAAGATATGTATGTCAAGTTGATTGGGCTCCTTTTAATAAAAGTGTTCCTAATGGAGGTACAGGTTCCGCTTATCCGGCAATCGAAACTCAACTAAATACTTTAGACGAGCTTACACTATATGACGAAAACGGAAGTATCCTAAATAGTGGTATTACTGCAGTAAACTGGGATAACATAAGTACTTCGTGGACGACTGTTTATGCATTATCAGCACAACTAACAAATAATTCTTCCTTAACTTATTATATCTCAAACAGTCAAGGAAGTACAACAGGACTTTTAATAGATAATTCTTATTTCGCTCCATTACGAATATCAGGAGCAGGACTTGATAATGTTGATATGGGAACTAGTACTAATCAAATTACTTTCACTTTAAATCCAGAAAGTAACCTTGGTCCTATCCCTAACATTAATTATGATGTTTGTGTTAATAACGATTACACCATTTCTCCTTTACAAGGAACATATGGACAATCGACAACTTTCACATTAACCAAAAGTGTTGGGAATTTTAATTCCGGAGATCCTTTCTCTGTTGATGTAGTTGTGAAAGATGAAATTAATACAGATTGTTTTGTGACCGCCCAAGTAATCAATCCTTTCCCATCTACTTCTGCAATAGGAAATCGAGTTTGGCTTGATGAAAATACTGATGGTATTCAAGATGCTGGAGAGCCGGGAATTCCTGGAGTGACACTAAATTTAATTCAAGGAGGAATCACTATAGCAAGTACAATTACGGATGCTAATGGAGGTTATATTTTTAAAGATTTAGATAACGACACTTATACTGTAGCGATAGACAACAGCTCGCTACCAAGTGGTTTAATATTAATTTACGATGAAGATAACGGTACTTCAAGTCCAAATGGACAATCTACAGCAAGCGTAAACAAAGACGATGAATATGTAACGCTTGACTTTGGTTATAATTATATTTCTAAATCGAATACAGATTCTCCTTCATCAATGTCAGCAAAAGGAGCTTTAGGAGATAGAATATGGAATGATGCAAATGGAGATGGTATTCAAGATCCTGGAGAATCAGGAATAGCTGGAGTAACCATTAACCTATTAACAGATCTTGACTTCGATGGTGTTTATGAAAACAACGGTGTATCAACAGTAACTGATCAAAGAGGAAATTATATTTTTGAAAACCTTGATCCAGCTGCCTATATGATTGAAGTTGTAACGACTAGTTTATCAGGCTATAATACCACTCCAACAAGCGACCCAGATGATGACGGTGACAACTACATGGATCCTGTAATTATTGCACCTGGAGATTTATGGTTAGGAGGAGATTTTGGATATACTTCGGATTCTGATCCTGCGGATATAGGAAGTCGTGTTTATATAGATATAAATGGTAATGGTAGTTATGATATAGGGGAACAAGGTATAAACGGAGTAAGTATTGTTTTAATCAACGATAGTAATAAAGATGGTGATTGGGATTTAGGAGAAGAAGTCATTTCAACAATGTATACGATAAATGATGGAAGATACCTTTTCCCTGATCTACCAAACGATGATTACATCGTTCACATTTCTGACACCGACAATCTACTTCACAAGTACGATAATACTGGAGACCCTGACGGAGGAAATGACGGATATAGTCAAGTTCTAATCAACGGTTCTGACAGACTAAGCGAAAACTTTGGTTATGCTCCTTTAGGACATACTTCTGGAAAAGGATTTATTGGCGATTTAATTTATTTGGATCAAGACGCTGATGGTAATTACGATGCAGGAGAACCAGGTATAGAAGACGTATTGGTATACTTACTTGATGACGCAACGGGTAAATACATTGCGACGACATTAACCGATGAATATGGAAAATACTTTTTTGGAAACCTAGACGATGGTGATTACAGCGTACAAGTACAGAGTAGTTCTATCCCTTCTGGGTTAAGCCCAAGTGATGATCCCGATAATTCTTCACCAGCGAATAATGAAGGAGGCGCGATTACTATTACTGGTGGCTCCAATAACCTAAGCCAGGATTTCGGATACGAAGCATCTACACTTCGAACGATCTCAGGAACCATTTGGGAAGATAAAAATGCGGAAGGTACATTAGACGGAAGCGAGAACAATCGCTTTGAAAATGTAACTATAATACTAATGAGAAGTGATGGAAATATCATCGCAAATACAACTACCGATGCATCAGGAAACTATTCATTCACGGGTATTCCTTCAGGATCATATACAGTAGAAGTTACCGACAATCAGAGCATTTTATTAGGATATTGGCATTCAGAAGGTACAAACAGTAAATCAGACCCTATAGTAGTTGATGTAACTTTAGGAAATGCAACAGGAATTGATTTTGGGTATTATGACCAAGGCGCTGCTATCGGAAATTTAGTATGGTTAGATTATAATGGTGACGGCATACAAGATAGTGATGAGCCAGGATTAGAAGGTGCAACCATTTCACTCTCTATTGATTATAATAATGATTCAAATCCAGATGTACTTGCCGTTGTAAAAACAGGCTTGACTGGAGATTATGGTTTCAAACATCTTTTATTAGATGAGGATTATCAAGGAGACGGTGTTGGTACTGAGCCTAGTTTTGAATTGATCGTTGATGAACCTAATGCAACATTTAACTCGTCATTGACTTATCAAGGTGCAAATACCAATAATGATTCTGACGATCATTCTGGAACAGCAGCCCAACCAGTACAAGGAGCGAATGACATTTCAAAAAGTAATACATCAGATACCCAGTCTTCTTTCGATTTTGCTTATGAATTTGATTGCTCCAATCCTTCAACCAATTATGCAATGTCCAACGATGGAACGGACTCAGGTGCTTCGATTACTACGTCTCATGTGTTAGGATATCATCAGGGTAAATTAACACACATCGACCAAGTAAATCAAAAATATGGTACGATCAGATCATACACTTACTGTGTACACAATGGTTGGAGATATTATTACAATCCTCTCGAACCGGATGAATACTTGTTTGCCATACGAATGAATTCTATGGGAGGAGCCTTGTACAACACTACAGAAATTGAATATATTGAAATTAGACTTGACGATACGCCATCAGATCGATATTCTCCTGCCGATACGGAGTTTGCTAGTTTCGCTATGGTAAGAGACTGGAACATAAAAACAATTGGAGATGTAGCATTTACACAACCTATTGATATTCGATTTTATTTTCCAGAAGAAGAATTCGCTCAAATGTATAGTGCGGCAGTAGACAAAGCCGTCAATGATTGGGGTGTAAATACTCCAAGTATTGATTCTGTTCAATGGTTTCAAAAGGATGTATTTGACATCAATAATGACATTGATAATGAAGGACTCAATTTAGATGCATATGAAAACACTGAACTTCAAAGTTCGCCTACTACTTTTTCAGGTGTTAACACTAGTGACATATTTACGGATGGATCTCAATTGATTGGAAATAACAAAAACCATATTCAGTTTAACGGGATCACTAACTACGGAGGAGGAACTTCGCAAATAACAATACAAGCATCATCACTATTACCTGTTGAATTAAGTCGATTTGAAGGAACTGTAGAAGGCTGTAATATAAGGCTAACATGGACTTCAGAATCTGAAGAAAATTTTAGTCATTATGAAATCGAGCGAAGTACTGATCGTCAAAACTTTGAGACACTGGGTCAAGTCAATGGTGGTGGTGGATTATTCAGTGCTACTTATCAATTTTTAGATAACAATACCAGTGACAATAATTATTATCGTTTAAAAATGGTAGACAATGACGGTACTTTTGAATACTCTAAGACGATCAACATTGTACCCAATTGTGATGTGATTGACAATGTTTTAGTCTATCCTAATCCGGTTAGTAATCAACACATTTCGATTAAGATAAAGTCAAGATCAGAGGTTACTGAAAAAATCCAAATTGTTGATCTCTTCGGTAGAGAATTGAAGACACTAATGGTTAACTTAAATGAAGGGTTTAATGATTTGGAATATAATCCATCTGATTTGAACGATGGAATTTATATTATCAAAATTGGAAAACGAAAGAACATAAAATTCACAAAGATCAGTGAAAATTAAAATACTCTTACTTAGTTGAAAAACTATTTAAATAAAACCGCTTTGGAAGAAATTTCCAAAGCGGTTTCTTATTTTTAAAAAGGAATGACTATTTTTAAAAAAACAAAACAACCACATGAAAAACCTACTCCTCTTTTTATGCCTGATCCTATCAACTTTTTTATCAGCTCAAAAAACAAAAGCCTTAGTCGGAGGAAGATTAATCGACGGTTTTGGTGGACCTCCAATTCCTAATAGTGTCATCATTATCGAGGACGATAAGATCAAAGTAATCGGCCAGGTCGGCAACATTGACATTCCTAAAAATGCGGAAATCATTTCTACCGAAGGCATGAGTGTAATGCCCGGCCTTTGGGATATGCATGTCCACTTGATGATTAATGGCCACGCAAATTACAAACATTGGGACGAAACCTATCCCCCACTCTTTCGCGATGTCATCATGCCTTCTTCAGCTAAACAATTATTACATGCTGGTGTGACCAGTGCTCGTGACCTTGGTGCACCTTTAGAGGAAAGCATCTATGTTCGTGATGCCATCAATACTGGTAAACTTGAAGGCCCTACGCTTTATGTTTCTGGTCCTTTTATTCAACATGAACCCTACCCTGGTACGGAACAATTTCGCTGGGGAATCAAAGGGGTAGCTGATGCAAAAGCTAAGGTTAAAAAATTAGCTGACGCAGGAGTTGATTGTATCAAAATGGTGGATCAAGATCAAATGACCATGGAAGAAGTTCAAGCTGTGGTTGACGAAGCGCATAAACATAATCTAACGGTTGTTGCTCATGCTCACCGACCAGAGGAAATTCGAATTGGCCTTAAAGCAGGTATCGATTGTTTTGAACATACCGGACTTTCTTCTGCTCCGGAATATCCCGCAGATGTTATGGAATTGATCAAAGAACGCACTGCTCAAATGAATCTCGGTCCGCTCTACTGGACACCAACTGTAGAAGGGCTTTACAATTATACTCGTCTTCGAGAAAATCCAGAAAAACTAGATGGCGATTGTTGGCATATGGGGTTGACAGATGAAATTATTGAAGACATCAGAGCTTCTATTCAGTATCCTGGACGTCTCCCCTATTTTCAATTGACTCCTTCTCGAATGCCTACTTTGGAAACTAAAGTGAAACAATTAATCGATGCTGGTGTAGTGATCATGATCGGCACAGATTCTGGAATTCCGATGAAGTTTCACTGTCAATCAACATGGAATGAACTAGATGTTTGGGTGAATGAATTTGACATTGATGCCATGTACACCATCAAGGCAGCTACTTATTGGCCAGCAAAAATAATGGGCGTTGACGATAAATACGGAACGGTCAGTGAAGGTAAGTTTGCAGATATCATTGCGGTGAAAGGTGATGTACTTAGACATATTTCTTTATTGCAAGATGTGGATTTGGTGATAAAACATGGGAAGGTGATTAAGAATGATAAGTAATTTAAAGATTTTTCCGTTTCACACAATTAAAGAAAATAATGTGTGTGATTTTCACAAATGAGTTAATAAAATGAAGTTTTCCAAATTTAATGCGATTATAAAAATGAAAACAAAAAGATATCTACTTTATGCTTTAGGTGAAATCTTTTTAATCGTCATGGGTATTCTTTTAGCTTTGTATATCAACAATCGAAATATCAATCAACAATATAAAAGTCAGATTGACAACAACATCATTCGGGTTTATGAGGAATTAGAAAAAAACATAGATCTCACTAAAGCGACTATTAAAATGTTTCAATATAAGGACTCACTAGTCCATCTAACGATGAACGATTCTTTAATCGCTGACGATTTTTATAAAAATATGGATTTAGCTTTTTTGGTGGTTCAAAATCATCAAGAGAGCCTGGAAGAGGAAGCTTATCAAAACCTGATTCAACTAAACATTTCAAACAATAGATACAATGATGATTTACTAATCGACTTAAAAGAGCTCTACTTTTTAAACAAAGCAACCAAAGGGTCTACTAAAAATATGGCAAACTTTATATCAGACATAAGTATTCCTTTTTTAGCTGAAAATATTCCATCCTTTTCGGACTTATTTTACAAAGAAGAAATCAAAAACGATGCTTTGGATTTTTTTATGAAGTCAAAAGAATATAAAACCTTTGTTAGTAGATATGCCATTCTTGCTCTAAGAATCCAATTGGATCATAATAAAAAGTTTTACACTCGAGCGCTTGCTGTTTATAATCAAATAAGTGAACAATACGATTTAAAAAACAACCATCCCTTTCAAATCAGCCCATCGATGGCTTCTAAATATCAAGGGACCTATGCTAATGAATTTATTAATAATGACCTAATTATTAAGGTTGAGAATGATTCTCTTTTTATAGACGATGGAAGTGGTCCTTCAAACTATCTGGTTCCTTTAAAAGAAAAACGTTTTTTTGTAAAAATGCAAGGGCAAATGAGCTACTTTGTATCGTTTACTAAAAATGAAAAAGATACTTCCGAATTAGATTTAAAACTCCACTTCATGTCGAATAGATACTTATTTAAAAAAGTAAAAAAATAAAATTCATGCAATACGTTTACAAGCTTACCATAACAGCAATTTTTCTAAGTGTTTCAATTTCCGGGTTCGCTCAAACCGATCAAAAAATCTACGACATCATCCATGAAGTATCTGCTGATCGAATTGAAAATGACATCAGAACTTTAGCAAATTTTGGAACCCGACATACTTTATCTGATACTGTTTCTACGACCAGAGGAATCGGTGCTGCTCGACGTTGGATCAAAGCAGAATTCGATAAAATTTCAAAAGAATGCGGAGGATGCCTCGAAGTTTTTTACCAACGTTCTTTAGTTCCCGCAGAAGGCAATCGAAGATTTGATAAAGACACTTGGGTCGTCAATGTAGTTGCTATTCAACGTGGCCAAGATAACCCAAACCGATACATCATCATGTCAGGAGATATTGATTCCCGAATTTCTGATCCATTAAATGGCGTCGATGATTCCCCCGGAGCTAATGACAACGCTTCAGGAATGGCCGGCACGATTGAAGCCGCTAGGGTTTTAAGTAAATACAAATTCAAAAACAGCATCATCTATACCGGCTTATCTGGTGAAGAGCAAGGTCTATTTGGCGGTAAACATATGGCGAAAGTAGCAACAGAAGAAAACTGGAATATCATCGGCATCATCAACAATGACATGATTGGAAATATCGAAGGGATTGATGGAATTATTGACAACCGATCTTTTAGAATCTTCTCAGAGCCTACTCCCGCAAATCTCGATGAGCAAAAAAGAATTTGGTACCGGTTTTATGGTGGCGAAGTGGATGGCCCTTCTAGACAATTGGCTAGATATATTCATCGGATGACTAGTACTTATATGCCAGAAATGAAACCTAAAATGATTTATCGATTGGATCGTTTTGGAAGAGGTGGTCACCATCGTCCTTTCAATGATGCTGGGTTTGCTGGAGTTAGGATTATGGAAACCCACGAAAATTATAATCGCCAGCACCAGGATATCAGAACGGAAGATGGAATCAAATACGGTGATGTGATCGAAGGAGTTGACTTTGAATACGCGGCTAAATTGACTGCCGTAAATGCGATCAATCTTGCCGGAATTGCTTGGGCACCTGCTGCTCCGAGCAAGGTGAAAATCGGTGGTGCTGTTCGACCTTCTACGACCTTGCAATGGGAGAAAGTAGAAAATCAAGACCTAAAAGGTTATAAAATTTATTGGAGAGATACAACTGCTCCACAATGGCAATATTCCAAATTCGTTGGTATCACCAATGAGCATACTTTAAAAAACGTGGTGATCGACAATTATCTTTTTGGTGTCGTGGCAGTGGGTAAGAATGGTCATGAGAGTGTGGTCGCTTATCCATCGACGTTGATGTCTAGGAGGCGGTAGCCTTTAAAAATGAGTGAATGAAGGAATGAGTGAATATGGAAGGTCTTATTTGGCTGCATTTTACTTACGTTATAAGTGCCATTCACTCATTCCTTCATTCCCCCATTCACTCATTCACTCATTCTGTTCAATCTTCCACCTCCACTATCAGTTCAATCTCCACCGCAATATTCCGAGGTAAAGAATGCATTCCAACTGCTGCTCTGGCATGTTTCCCTCGTTCACCAAAAACCTCGACCATTAGATTTGAAAAGCCATTAATTACTTCTGGATGATTTTCGAAATCTGCTGTTGCATTGACCATTCCGAGCACCTTAACGATACGTTTGACTTTGTTTAAATCCCCAAGCTCTGCTTTGAGAACTGCTAGTTGATTAATCGCAACCAACCTTGCCGCTGCTGCACCTTCCTCTTGGCTAAGATCAGCACCAACTTTTCCTTTGATATAATCGCCTCCCGGTTGCTTTGGCCCTTTACCGGCAAGGAATAATAAATTCCCGGTACGAACAACGTTTACATAATTCGCCTGAGGTGGCTGAACGCTTGGCAATTCGATTCCCAGTTTTTTAAGATTCGCTTCTGGATCAACACCATCAGATGAAGCTTGTTTTTTTGTTTCGAGCGGTTTTGAATTCGACGCTTGATCGCAAGCAGCAATTGTCAGCAGGAATAAAAAAAAGAAAATAGTTTTTAAAGATTGCATGGTTGATTTTTTAAAATAGGTAAAAGATAATGATAGAGGAGTTGATAATCTTTAGAGAAATAAAATTCGGCATTAGGAAAGACCGAATCCCGAATTCCGTTATATCATAGTATCAAGTATAATTTCAATTACTCATAACCTACTATGGCTATACATCTAGCTAAAAGCATTTTGAATATCCGTTTCTTTTATCTCAATAAATTCACCCCTCGAAATTCCTTCCAATTTCAAACCTCCAATACTCGCTCGTAGCAATCGCAAAACCGGAAAGCCAACTTTTGCACACATACGGCGTACCTGTCGATTTTTCCCTTCCACTAGAGTCAACTGAATCCAAGAAGTTGGAATCTTAGCTCTAAATCGTACAGGTGGATCTCGTTCTTCAACAGGCGGATTATTTTCTAAAACTTCAATCTTAGCAGGAAGTGTATGATGTGTTTTTTTATTAATACGAATATCTACACCTGTTCGAAGTTCTTCGACTGCTTTCTGAGAAATCGCACCTTCCACTTGTACCCAATAAGTTCTTGGATGCTTGAATTCAGGGTTGAGTAATTTATGATTAAGTTTTTTATCATCGGTCAGCAAGAGCAAACCTTCACTATCTTTATCTAGTCGTCCTACAGGATAAACCTCTTTTGGAAAATCGCCAAGATCAGCAAGGGTCAGATGCTCAGGCACCTCCTTGGTAAATTGACTGAGGTAATTGAAAGGTTTATGTATTAAAAAATAGCGATACATTTTTAAATTTTATGCTGCGAAGATATTCAAAACTTTCATCTGTACATTAGGGATGATCAGAAAATATTAGATTAAAAACATTCCGCACACCAAAAATGCGGCTAAAAGCATCTATCCGAGATAGATGCTTTTAGCAAATATTTTCAAACGTTTTTTCAATAAAAGACCAATTATGAATTTTAAATTACTCTTCCTTTTTCTACTCTATTCTTCTTTTCTTCAAAGTCAATCCACTCCACAAACAACATACTTTCGGCATCTACAATACAATCATGTTTCTCCTTTTATCTCATTATCTGGCATCCATCCTATTGATGATTCAACAGCAAAAACTACGTCCCATTATATTTTCAAATACGATGCTTCCGGTCGATTGAAAGAAGTAATCAACAATCATTATCATACTGAAAAAAAGCACCCTTTGGCCTCTATTGGTGTTTACAAATTACTCATTCAATATAAAGCAGATAAAGAGATTAGAACTTTCTTTGATCCAAATGGAAAACGGATCAATAATGATCGAGGCGTTTATAAGGAAGTTTATACCTACGATAAAAACCAATTTAAATCTAAATTAAACTTTTACGATTTAGAGAACCAAGCCATGGAATCAAATTGGGAGGTAGCAGAATATCAGTGGGAACAAAAAGATGCACTTATCATTGAACGACGTTTTAATTTAAAAAAAGAACCAGTCAACGTTTCACCTTATTTTGATTTTGGAGTGACGGGAATTTTATTGGATAAAAATGGTGCTTCTAAAGCTCATTATAATTTAAACAGCCAATTAGAAATAAGTGATAATTCTGCAGGTATTGCTTCTTATCAGGATACTTATGACGATAAAGGAAATCATATAAAATACACTTATCACAATTCCAATGGAGATTTAGCAATTAATCAATGGGGTTTTGCAATAGGCAAAAAATCATATGACAAAATGGGCAATAATATTTTGCTAGAACAATTGGATGTCAATGGAAAACCTATTAGAAGTCGTGATGTTTACACCAATGCTACGATTGAATTAAGCCCCGCTCCTACCTTACAGGATTCTACTGAAATCAAAAAGCAATCCTTAGGTTATTTAATCGCTTTACAGCAATTAGATCCTATCCTCATGAATGAAGTAATGAACGATAGTCTGAATAAAGTTACCATCGGATTCGATAGAAATATCAAAGCGGAAGTAAGCAGACCGACTACCCGAGATCAGATGATCGCTTTCGCTGAAGACTGGAACAAATCAAATATGAAATTCCCTTTCGTTCCTAACAATCAAGTAAACATTCTTGACATCTATAATCGAATCGCAACTGTAAAATTGGTTTCAGATAATTGGGTTGAATATCTACACCTGATAAAATTAAACGGAAAATGGGAAATCGTTAATCTGATCTGGCAGCACAAGGATGTAGCGAGATATCCAAAGTAAGACTCATTGTAAATCATTAAGTAGCTATACACTTCTCTGATAAAACTTTGACTTTTAACTTCCCCGCTAAAACCATCATGATGGTTTGCCCTTAGCGACAGGAAATAATAAATCCTAAACATGTCTCTTTTACATCTAGGAGGGCATTCACTCATTTATAAATTCTCTCATTCACTCATTTCTAAATTAGTGTACAATAGTTTAGCAAATCAATTCCATTAAACCAAGATAATTTTTAAGCACTCCTTTTCAAAATATTATTGATGAGTTAGGTCAACAAGTTAAAAAGCCGTATTATGGTTTTTCAAAAATCTACCTAATATGTCAAATGAAACGAAGTCTAAAAAATTAAATCAGCAATTTGACCTGACGGGCAAAGTCGCTATCATTACTGGAGCCAGTAAAGGTATCGGTGAACGGATGGCAAAAGGGCTTGCTGAGTTCGGCGCAAAAGTCATCATCAGTAGTAGAAAACAAGAAGCGGTCGATATTGTCGCTGGTGTTTTTAAAGAAGAAGGATATGAGGCTTCAGGGATTGCTTGTCATGTTGGTGATGATGATCAACTCAAAAATCTAATTGATAAAACCGTAGAACTTTATGGTGGAGTCGATATCCTGATCAATAATGCTGCTACGAATCCTACCTTCGGTCCAATTTCCGAAACCGATGCAGATGTGTTTGACAAAATCATGGACATCAATGTCAAGGCTCCTTTCAAACTTTGCAATATGATCTACCCGATTATGAAAAGTCGTGGTGGTGGATCGATTATCAATATCGCTTCGGTAGAAGGAATGAGACCTTCTTTTGGTTTGGGTTTATATAGTGTGAGCAAAGCAGCTTTGATTATGTTGACAAAAAACCAAGCAAAAGAATGGGGACAAGATGGCATCAGAGTCAATGCGATCTGCCCTGGTTTGGTAAAAACTAAATTCAGTTCAGCGATCTGGCAAAATGATCACATCCTTAATCAAGTTGAAAAACATTTACCTGCTGGCCGGATGGCAATGCCAGATGAGATGGCTGGTTTAGCAGTCTTCCTAGCAAGTGAAGCGTCTAGCTATTGTACAGGATCGGTGTTCACCGCTGATGGTGGACATATGATTGCTGGATAAATAAAAATCGCTATTCGTTAATCCTTGCTCTTAAATCAAAATCACAAATAATTTTATAAAATGAAAAACATCATCTACTTTTTATTTCTAGGCTTTTGTACCTTTGGCCTTTCTTCTTGTACCGCGGATCAAAGCGCAGAATTGGAAGCATTAAAAACTAAATTAGCAGACGCTGAAAAACAAATTTCAAAAAAAATGGAAACACCAAAACCAGGATTAATACACACAGTATTCTTTTGGCTAAAAGAAGACATAAGTGCTGAAGACAAAGCAAAATTTAAAGCAGGCGTACAGTCATTATCTAAGATTAGTCATATTCAGTCTTGCTTTATTGGACCTGCTGCTGGAACCGAAAGCAGAGATGTGGTAGATCATTCTTATAGCTTGGCTCTGATTAATCACTTTGCAAGTAAGGAAGCTGAAGCTGCTTACCAAATTGATCCGATACACTTAAAATTTATAGATGATTGCAAAGACTATTGGACAAAAGTTATCGTCTATGATAGCTTAGTAGATTAGTTCTAAATTAAAAATCGTTAATCTTTGTTCTTAAATATAAAACGAACAAAGATTAACGATTTTTGATATTAGGTCGATATGAAAGTCTCTCCTTTAATCCAGCAGTACTCGCCGAATCGTAAAGATTAAAATCAATATGATCACACAGGCCAACCAAATAATCAGGTTAGCAGCTTCAATATGCTCCACAGCTTTGTAGAATTTGTATCCTAAAAAAGCCAAAAATACTGATCCTAATGAATAGCCTATTATTTGCTTCAATAATTTCATAATAATTTCTGGGCGAAAATAATACCATTTTGATTTAGACTGCAAAAATGTCATTTTCCAAGGAATGAAAATGTCTTCCAGCTTCATTTTGGCATAAATTTATCGCTTACTGATCTTATTATTGGAGATAGCACTTTGACGGGAACACTTATGACGACCTTCTGAAAAGGTTCTTTTTTTTGCATGTTTGGTGGCTCGATTCTGAACCCTGGCTCTCCACATTTTCCAGCTTTTGAATTTCATTTCTTGTCGCATCAATTTGATCACATTTTTCTCCGGAACCCCAAATTGCTCTTTGATTGCATCAAAAGTCGTTCGATCTTCCCAAGCCATTTCAATGATTCGGTTTACATCGCGATCATCTAGTTCATATTTCTCTCGAATTTTCATAGTCTTTGAAACAGTAGAAACGCTAAGAAGTTCAAGTTTTTAAACTGATTCTGGATTTTATTAAAATATACTCTAAGTACGGCAAAACTTTTTCAGATCGTTGCGGTTTTCTTTTTATGAAAAAATCAGAGCTTCCTAGCAAAATATGTTTGGTATGCGATCGACCATTTAATTGGCGAAAAAAATGGGCGAACTGCTGGGAAGAGGTGAAGTATTGTAGCAATCGTTGTCGAAGTAATAAAACCCTCAAACAAAATGAAAAAACTAAGACTAATCCTGGGTGACCAACTTAATCATGGGCATTCATGGTTTAAAGAAAAAGATAAAAATACTGTCTATTGCATTTTTGAAATGCAACAGGAAACAAGCTATGTTAAACATCATATCCAAAAAGTTATTGCTTTTTTTCTTGCAATGCGAAGCTTCTCTGGTCAGTTAAAAACGGATGGGCATCAGGTTGTTTATTTTAAATTAGACGATAAAAAAAATAAACAAGATCTTACCAAAAACCTAAGCCTATTGATCAAAGATCTTGCAATAGAAAAACTTGAATATCAACACCCCGATGAATATCGACTCGATCAACAATTGGATTTGTTTTGTAAAAATTTAAACATCCCAAGCGAAGTTTTTGATACCGAACATTTCCTAAGTAAACGTAATGAACTCGAAACTTTTTTCGAAGGAAAGAAAACCTATCTAATGGAATCTTTTTACCGCTATATGCGCAAAAAGTATAACATCCTGATGGATGGTGACCAACCAATAACAGGCAAATGGAATTACGATCATGATAATCGAAAACGTATTCCTAAAGATCATGTACCTCCTCCTGTTAAAGTTTTTTCAAAAAATGTAGCTGAACTCACTGAGCTCCTTTCCAAACAAAAAATAAAAACCATTGGCAATATTGATTCTGAAAATTTTATCTGGCCAATTACACGTAAACAGTCTTTAGAACTTTTAGATTTTTTCATTAAAAACTGTTTACAATATTTTGGTACTTTTCAAGATGCAATGACGCCAAGCTATTGGTCGCTGTATCACTCTCGCTTATCGTTTAGTTTGAACATTAAACTCCTACATCCTTTAGAAGTAGTCAAAGCCGTTGAAATATATTGGTCTAAAAACCAGGAAACGATTAGCATTGCTCAAGCGGAAGGATTTATTCGACAAATTATTGGGTGGCGAGAATATATGCGGGGAATCTATTGGGCAAAAATGCCAGAATTTGCTCAACTCAATTACTTAAATCACAAACGCAAACTACCCTCTTGGTTTTGGAATGGAAAAACTAAAATGCATTGCATGAGTCATGCTATTCGGCAATCATTAGATTATGCTTATGCTCACCATATTCAACGATTAATGATCACCGGTAACTTTGCTCTCTTAGCAGGTATTCATCCTGACGAAATTGACGAGTGGTATTTAGGAATTTATATTGATGCAATAGAATGGGTTGAGATCACCAATACTAGAGGCATGAGTCAATTTGCTGATGGTGGTATCGTAGGTACTAAACCTTATGTATCCTCTGCCAATTACATCAATAAAATGAGTCATTATTGTAAAACCTGTTTTTATGATCCTAAAATAAAAACAGGTCCCAAAGCTTGTCCTTTCAATGCTTTATATTGGAATTTCTATGATAAACACAAAGAAAAACTATCTAAAAACCCAAGGATTGGAATGGCTTATCGATTACTCCATAAAATGGAAGCAAATCAAAAATCTGCTCTGCTTGAGCAAGCAGAAGAATATCTTGAAAATATTGAAAATTTATAAGGAAAGCTTATTCATTTGGTAGTGTTCCTACAAATGTTGATGCTCTGAGAAACCTCCGGGGTTTTGCTAAAATGAATTCCGAAACCAAAACTATTTTTGGGGATCTATTTTTAATCCCTGGAGGTCTTATCCGCTTATTAACATATAGAATAGCACTACCATTCATTTAAATTGCACTCATTTTTGCTATTACCTTTTGAATAAAAACAACTCCTTTCTCTAATTCTGAAATAGCAATAAACTCATCCGCTCGATGAGCCTGAGCAATCGATCCCGGACCACAAATCACCGTTTCAAAACCAGCATTTGAAAACTGCCCTGCCTCAGCAGCATATGAAACCGTATCCAATTTATCATTTCCCGAAAGTTCTTTAATCAAACTCACCACAGACAAATGTTCTGGAGTGTCCAATGGTACAACCGGAGGATGATGTTCCTCTATTTCAATTTTAAATCCTGAGAATTTCTTTTGAAGTGTTGCTTCTCGCTCTCGACAATAAACTGCAAACTCTTCTTTGATCGCCTCCGCATCATCCTGAGGAATCACTCGGATATCACAATGAAAAACACAACGATCCGCAATCACATTTGGAGCAATTCCACCATCAATCGTTCCGATATGAATAGAAGTATGTGGTGGAGTAAAACGATCATCAATATTCCCAGCAGCCACCAAAGCGTCCATTTTATTTTCCAACCAAATAATTAATTTCGCTGCTTCATGAATCGCACTCACCTCTTGTCGAATACGACTACTATGTCCAGCAGAACCATGAACTGTAATTTCATAAATCACAATCCCTTTTTGACCAACGATTGGTTGCATCATACTCGGCTCGCCAATGATTGCATATTTCGGTTTTTCTTCATAAAAATCTCGAATCGATTCCGCCAACTCTACTCCAGCTAAACAACCAATTTCCTCATCATAAGAAAACGCAAAATAGATCGGCTTCTTCAAATTCGCTTTGACCATCTCCGGTAAACAGGCTAAACAACATGCAATAAATCCCTTCATATCACAAGATCCTCTAGCGTATAATTTCCCATCATTTTTATCTGTCAAAGTAAAAGGCTCTGTCGTCCAAGCTTGCCCTTCGACAGGTACTACATCGGTATGCCCAGACAAGATCACTCCCCCGTCCACAGCTGGCCCAATTCTACAATGCAAAGAAGTTTTTGCTTCTGTCGCATGAGGAACCAATTGATACGTCACACCATGCTGATCTAAATAGTCTTTGATCCATTCCATGATCGAAAGATTACTTTGCCCTCCAAGAACAGGAAAGGAAACCAGTTTTGTTAGAATTTCTTTTGCAGACATATGAAATATTTTTTTTTAAACAAATGGCCTCTTGACAATTTAGCTACCTTTTAACTTGCTTCTTTACCTACTGCCATTCAATAAAAACACTAATCAATAAAAACACCCAGCCAATAAACAAGAGTATAAAAGTAAGTGGAAATATATATCGTAACCAACGATCAAAAGGTACTCGACATAAACTAAGCATGGCGATCAATCCTCCTAAAGTTGGATTAAAAAGATTCGTAACACCATCACCAATCTGAAAAGCGAGGATCGTCGTCTGACTCGTCAGTCCTAAAACATCACCCACCGGAATCATAATCGGCAAGGTCGCCAATGCTTGTCCACTCCCGGAAGGAATGACTAGGTTAATTCCACATTGAGCAATCGACATAAAAATTGCAGCAACATAAGTCGGCATCGTTTTCAACATATCAGATAATTGAAAAGCAATCGTATCACCGATGTTTCCCATTTCTAAAATCACACTTATCGTCCTCGCATAGCCGACCATAAAAGCACCCGGTGCAACCATTCCGATCGACTTTAAAATCGTCTCGCTAAACGTTGTTGGATTCATTCTCGAAACAATTCCCGCAAGAATTGCTATGATGACAAACATCGAAGAGATTTCAATCAAATACCAATGGTATGTAAAAACACCAAAGAGCATAAAAGCTAGACCTCCAATGAAGACTAAAAGTACCAACCAGTTATTAGGTGTAATTGAATATCCTTCAATCGCTCCAGACAATTGAAATCCATCGATATTTAAACCTTTGGACATACTCTTGTCTTTATCCGCTGTTATTTTTTTAAAATATCTGACATTGTACCAAGCCAATGCACTCAAGCCAATGAAGCATAAAATACTTCGCAACAATGCTCCAGAGAATAATGGCATCTCTGCAATCTTATGACCAATCCCAACGGTATATGGATTGATTGGAGATAAACCAAAACCTACCGTGATCGCTCCAACTGAAATCCCTGCTGCCAACATTAAATCTCCTCCTATTGCCAAACTCAAAATCGCAGCAATCGGAACCATTGCAATATTGTTTTCATATCCAACTGCCACACCGAGCAAGCCATAAACAAAGGTCACCATCACCACGATAAAATACTTTCGTTTTAAACCTAAAGTTTTCACAATCGTCCCTACCGTATTCTCTACCATTTTAGTTTTTTCTAAAATGCCGAACATCGCTCCACTCACCAAAACCAAAAATATAATATCTGATGCTTTTGAAAAACCAATAGATAAAGCTCTGAATATATCCAGAAACCCTACAGGTGAAGCGTCTAAAATTTTATAAGAATCAGGGATGACTCTTTGACGACCATCGACCAAAGCTCTTTCATAACTCCCTGCCGGAAGTATGTAACTTAGGATTGCAGCAATTATTATAATTCCAAAAAGCATCACTACCGGATGTGGAATAAGCTGATACCATTTTTTACGCGGATTACTCAATTATTTATAAGAGACTTAGAGGTTATTTAAAGCTGGTAAGATAGAAAAAGTATTGATCTTCGAAACGGAGATGTACTTTCTTTCCACTTTAAAATCATCAAAAAGGCAAGATTTTTGACTAATTATAGTCATTCAGCCGAAATTCATGGCTATATTTGAATATCATTAACAAATAAAACTTGTAAGCGAGGGATGATCCTCGTATTTTTGTACTGTGAAATATTTTCTAAACATATCGTTGCTTTTCGTGATCATGCTGTTTGCTATGCCACAGCAGGTTCAGGCTTCGTGTTGTTCTAGTGAAACTTCTTGTCAAACAGAAGCGACAAGTGATCACCATAATGAACCTTGTGGTTCTTCAACTTGTGATTGCATTTGCTGCGGAAGTGTTTCTGTTTTATTATTAAAAAAAGTAACACTCGAAGAAGAAGCTTCACCTTCACATAACAAAAAAGTTATTTCTACCTACACTTCCTTAAAAGGAACACTTTTTCACACTTCTATTTGGCAACCGCCAAGACTTGGATAAAACTCATCTTTTCATTAAGAATTAGGATTTAGAAATTTGGAATACTCTGGATTTCTAAATTTCATTATTGGTTTTTTACAAGTATTATAAAATGAAAAAATATTTTATTTTAATGGTCTGTCTGGTATTCAGCTTACAAGCGATGAGTCAGATAGTTACTGGAACCGTCAAAAATGACGAAGGGGAAGTGCTCTATGGAGCGACCGTAAAATGGAGCGGTGCATCAACAGGTGTAGTTGCTGACATTGATGGTTATTTTGAATTGCCAAAACAAGATACTGTTGCACTACTTCAGGTAGATTATGTTGGATATAATTCTATTTTTATAGAAGTAGGATTAGAAGAGTTCAATCTAGATGTTGAAATCGGAGGAATCTCAGACTTGATGGTGGTTGAAGTTGCTGCAAAGAAATATGATAATTTTGTTTCTACGATTAGTGTACTCAATGTAGAAACGATTGGCTCAGGCGAATTGCGAAAAGCTGCTTGTTGCAACCTTTCCGAAACCTTTTCTACCAATGCTTCAGTCGATGTCGCTTATAGTGATGCCGTCACTGGAACGAAAGAAATTATGATGCTCGGTCTTCGAGGAAACTACACGCAGATGATGGTCGAAAAACGTCCGTCTATGACTGGATTAGGTAGTGCTTTCTCTTTAGAATTTTTACCAGGTACCTGGCTAAGTAGTATTCAAATTTCAAAAGGAACTGGTTCTGTTCAAAATGGTTATCAAGCTATTGTCGGACAGATTAATTCAGAATTGGTTAAGCCATTTGAAGATCATTCGCTTTTTGTAAATCTATATGGATCTACTTTCGGTCGTGGAGAAGCAAACATTCACCTCAACCGAGCGATAGACGATAAATTAAGCATGGGATTATTATTGCATGCCAGCACGATGGATAATCAAAGAGATCGTAATAATGATTCATTTTATGACACACCACAAAAAAACATGCTGGATGGTATGTTTCGATTATTTTATCGAGGTGATGTATTGCGAACACAAATTAATGTTCACGCTTTGACAGATAGACACCAAGCAGGACAGATCATTCCTGAAGGAGGAAATCCATTAGACTTTTATTCGATTGGTCAAAACCATGACCGGATTGAAGTCTTTGCAAAAGCTGGATATTTAGATTTTAAAAATGAAAACACGAGTATTGGTTTTATTACCAATGGTTCTTTTCACGAATTAGATTCTTATTATGGAAATCGTTTTCATCAAGGAAAACAAAAGAATTTTTACACCAACTTGATGTTTGCAACGGATCTTAAAAATGAGAATAATAAATTTACTACAGGAACTAGTTTTCAGTATGATGAATACAAAGAGAAATTAAACGATACTGATTTTAGTCGAACAGAAAAAGTTCCTGGAGTATTTGTAGAATATACTTTTGATTATGCAACGGAAGAAGAAGAGGAAACAGAAGAAGATCACGAAGGTCATGATCATGAGGAGAACGAAGGTCATAAAAAGGCTAGTAAATTCAAGAAAAACTTTGGAACTGTCCTTGGCTTAAGAGCGGATCATCACAATCTATTTGGTTGGTTAATCACACCAAGAGCAAACTTTAGTTATAACTTTTCTGACAATAGCATCGTCCGACTTTCTGCTGGTCGTGGATACCGTTCTGCAAATGTAATTGCTGAAAACGTAAGTGTACTCGCAAGTAGTCGGGCCATTCAGGTTTTGGAAGTATTAGATATTGAAGACGCTTGGAATTATGGATTGAGCTTTACACAAAAATTTGATATCGGTGAACGATCAGGTAGTTTTTCTGCTGATGCTTTTCGGACAAGTTTCAACAACCAAGTTGTTTTGGATATGGACACAGATATCAATGCAGTTTCTTTTTATAATTTAGACGGAAAATCTTTTTCTAACAGTTTCATTGGCGTTTTATCTTACGAAGTGTTGAAAGGACTCGATGTAAAATTAGGATATAAATTCAATGATGTACAGGTTACTTTACAAGATGGAGTAACAAGAGCTAGACCAATGGTTGCAAAACACCGTGGCTTGGTTTCTATCGATTATGTAACACCGAATGAAAGATGGGATTTCAACATCAACAGTCAGTTGGTTGGAAAGTCACGATTTGCAGATCTTGTTGATAATCCAACTCACAATAGTGATCAACATATCGGAGATACAAAACAGTATGCTTTGTTTAATGCTCATGTCAATTTTAAATTGAGAGAGAATTTCGAAATCTATGTTGGTGGTGAAAACCTGGGTAGCTTTACTCAAGATAACCCGATCCTCGATTGGCAAAATCCTTTTGGTGAAAATTTTGATGCTACGCATATTTATGCTCCTATCAATGGAAGAATGGGATACTTAGGTATTCGGTATTTTATTGATTAAAAGTAACGAGTCGTTTCAAATAACGATTATATTCAAGAGCCGGTCAATCAAATCAAGATTGACCGGCTCTTTTGTTTTTCCTTTTTCTTCTTTTATAGATAATGCTAAAGTTAATTTTATACACATCAATGCAACAATATTCCACCATTTTCTAACATTTCGTCCCCTACACAAGAAAATACATTAAAAATAATCCATATATTTAGGCTGTATAAAACACTCTACAATATGCCTCCAGTTTTCAAGGAACCAAAAACAATCCTTTTCCTGTTTATCTTTTTAATCTCATCATGCATATACAGTCATGCACGTAAAACCAATAACGTTGATAGTCTTATCCAGACCTTACCTTCCAAAGAAGATACAGCATACGTAAATTACTTATTGGAAATCCTTCCTGAATTTCCTCACAATGAAATAAAGGAAAAATATGCAAAAAAGGCATTGGGCCTTTCAAAGCAATTTAAATATCCTGAAGGGATCGCTCATGGATATTATCAAGTTGGAGAATCGTATAGAAATGTTGAACAATATGAAAAATCTATCCCCTTTTTTAAAGAAGCATTGTCCAGAGCTATTGATCTCGGAGATAAAAAATTGACTTTATCAATTTATAAGCAGCAAGCATTTTCTCTTCGGCATTCAGGCAATACCAAAGAAGCTTTTAAAAATCTCATGAAAGGTTTAGAGCTTTCGGATGAATTAGGAAATCAATTATTAAAATCAAAAATCCTTTTCCAAATAGGAGACTTCCATCGTCTACAACATAATTTTGAAGAAGCGATTTCTTATTTTAAAAAAGTGCAAGACATCTATGCAAATGAAGATGTCGATGGAAACAACTGCCGTTTACTTTTTTATTTTTCTATCACTTACAAACATTTTGATGATGTTGAAAAGAAAAAAGAAGGTATTAAATCTTTAGAAGAACTCTTGTCGGGGGACTGTGGTAAAAACTCCTCTCCCTTCAACAAAGCAATTACTTTAAATAATCTCGGAAGTGCTTATGTCGATATCGGCGATTTGAAAAAAGGAGAAACGACACTCCTAAAAGCACTGACATTGAAACAAGAAATCAAAAATAATCATATCAGCATTGCATTTACGCTTAACGAATTAGCCTCTTTATATCTTGCAAAAGAGGAGTATCAAAAAGGTTTAGACCATGCTCAAAAAGCATTTGATTCTATTGAACCTAATACAGATTTTTATCTAGAACATGATATTGCAAGAAACCTTGCTCACCTCAATTACAAAGCAGGAAATTATAAAAACGGTTATGATTTTCTAGAAAAACTTCAAAGCATTAAAGACACCATTTTGGATAATGAAAAAGCAACGGCTTTAGCAGAGATGGCTTCTAAATATGAGCTCGGAGTTAAGGAAAATGACATTCTTCAAAAGGACTTACAAATAGCTCAACAAAACAGTCAATTCAATCGCTATCTGCTTATTGGTTTATCTATTCTCGGATTTGGAATATTACTTTTCCTTTGGTCTCGTTGGGCATTCCACAAACAAAAATTAGAAGCAAAAAAACTGCACGAGCTAGATCAACTAAAATCTAATTTCTTCACCAATATCACTCACGAATTCAGGACGCCGCTCACTGTGATTTTAAATAGTTTTTCCAATAAAAACAAAGATGGAGAAACAATAACTTTAAGTGCAAAGGAAGCCAACATCATCCAAAGAAATACAAATCGTTTACAAAGCTTAATCAATCAATTATTAGATCTTTCAAAACTCGAAGCTGGAAAAATGAAAATGCAGGTTGCAGAAAACAACCTCCTTTCATTTCTAAAAACACTAACACAATCCTTCGATTCTTTAGCTGCTCAAAAAAACATAAAACTTCAATTTGCTAGTCGACTATCTAATTTTAACGCTTATTTTGATGCAGATAAAATGGAGAAGATATTAAGCAACCTCATTACCAATGCCATCAAGTTCACGCCAGAAGGAGGAGAAATCATTGTTCTGCTAAGTTCAAAAAATAATCAAGCAGAAATAGTCGTAAAAGATAATGGAATAGGAATCTCTCCAGATGCTTTACCTCAGATCTTTAATCGTTTCCACCAAGTTGACAATTCTGAAACCCGAGATTTTGAAGGCTCAGGAATCGGCCTTGCCTTAGTAGAACAAATGGTCAAAGTTCATCAAGGAGATATCCAAGTAGAAAGTACTCCTGGCAAAGGTTCTATATTTTCAGTCTTAATCCCTAGCAAAAAGTCAGCTTATAAAGCAGATCAAATTATTGAACTTCCTTTTGTAAAAATCGCAGAAAAGAAATTCCCACTGCTCGAATCGTCTATTGCAAATCCCAAATCTGAATCCATAGACAGTAATCTTCCAATTCTACTCATTGCTGAGGATGATCCTGATTTAAGATATTTATTAAAGAAACAGTTACAAAATCAATATCAAATCATCGAAGCTGCAAATGGGAAACTAGGTTTAGAAATCGCCATCAACCAAATACCTGACTTAATCATCAGCGATGTCATGATGCCGGAGATGAGTGGTTATGATCTTTGCAAAAACTTAAAAGAAGATATTCGCACCAATCACATTCCTGTTATTTTATTAACTGCAAAGGCAACTCAAAACGAAAAAATCGAAGGATTAGAACTCGGTGCAGACAGCTACTTGATAAAACCTTTTGATAAAAAAGAATTAGAGGTTCGCATTCATAATCTGATTACTCAAAGGAAAGAATTACAAAATAGGTTTGCCAAAAATATCATTTACAAAACGAAAGAAACTCCCGTTCGCTCCAGAGAAGATATCTTTATTCAAAGCCTTCTTGAAGTGATTGAAAAAGAAATTGCAAATGATAAGTTTGGTGTCGAGGAACTAGCTCAATCGATCCACATGAGTCGAAGTCAATTGTACCGAAAACTAAAAGCCTTAACCAATAAAACACCTAACGCATTTTTAAGAGAAATCAGGTTAGAGAAATCTAAAAAACTGCTAGAGCAAGGTGTCGGCAATGTTTCTGAGATCGCAATAATGGTTGGTTTTTCTAATGCCAATTATTTTTACAAATGCTTTAAGGATGCCTATGGAAAAACGCCTGGCGAAGTGCTGAACTCGGAAAGTTTGACCTAGCGATTTAGGATCTATCAACAATGGAAAAAACCAGCCACCAAGAAGGTCAAGACATTTTCATCTGGGCAATTATTTCAGCAAGCCTTTTTGCTTTATACATTTGGGGATTAAGCGAAATCCCTGACGTTGTCAACGAAAACTACAATCCCAACGATTGGTTATCCAACAAAACAGAACCAAGCTATTTTAAAATCTTCTTATTCAGTTTTCTACCTGCTACCTTTCATGTGATTTCCTCTTTAATTTATCATTCCATCAAGAATGGAAAAAACGAATTTCATCTAGGTCGATTCATTTTAGCTTACTTATTAAATCTCGCTCTTTTAGGAGTAACCGCTTTCGTTGCGATTCTTCTCATGAAATCATTCTTCAGCTTTTTAATCATCTCCTTATTATTCGCTGGGTTTCACACCCTCATCATCGGCATACCCTTAAAGCTAACTGATCTCAAAAGTTTTTTTTTAATAAACATGATCATTACCGGATTGATATGGAGTTTGGCTTTTCATTATAATAATGGCCTTGCAGGAAAAGAATATTACTTTTTTGGAATAGCTGCACTCTGGCAATTTTTATCGACCCTAACGATCTCTCCGAATGCATTTGAAAGACACACTAAATCTATCACCAAGAGTTTTGGAATGGTACTTATTGTTCTCTCTTTCATTTTGGGAATGCCTCACTGGATCGAAAGCTATCAAGAATTCAACAAAACTTCAATCCAACAACAATGGTATAAAGCTATAAAAGAAAAGGATCAGAAAAAAATGAAAGAAGTATTGGACACAGGTGAAATAAATATCTCCCATATTCATAATCAATGGACAACGGCCATTTTTAAAAACGATTTAAAAAGCGTTGAGACCTTTGCAAAGTATACCAAAGATTTTGACAAGCAATTACTTCAAATGTCATTACCCAGAGTCCAGACTCCCGAAATGGCGGAGTTGCTTATTCATTTGGGGGATTTTCCAAAATCAGCTGTCAGCACAAATCATGAATATTATGGCATTTACCTCCCAGCATTATTCCAAATAGAAGATACCACAATCCTTCAAATCTATATAAACAATGGAGCCAACGTCAATGACATCTCTCAGGTAATTGGTTTTGAAAACTCTACACCGCTTGACTATGCCATAAAAAAAGATCAAAAGGCCAAGGTTCAATTTTTATTAAATCATGGTGCCAACCCTTCTGAAAAAGATTAATATTCTACGAATTATCACACTCATTCTTGCCTTGCAACATAATTAAAGTCTTTTGCAACATAAATTCAGCTTATGTAACAATTTTACACCAATAGTAGATAGTCTTGGTCTATTCTTTGACCTTTCTTTGTTATAGTTTTTATTACACCAATTTTAACAATAAATGACGGGACAAGATTATTACTAAATTAATTTGATTTTTAAAAATTATCGAAATAGCTAACTGTAAAGAAGCTATGAGATGATATTTAAAATAACTTAATGATAATTCCATCTAATGACTCAACTGAATAATTTCATTTCCCTATAAATCTTAATGGAACACTTTTTAAAAAAGGTGTTCCTTAAGAAATTGTACAAAAAAATTACATGAATCTAAAATAGATTCATTTCAAAGATTCTGCATATGCTTAGTAATAGCGTTGGTTTCATAAGTGGTAAGTAGGTAGGTCTTCCGCTCAGGAAAGATAAGCGGGAATATAAGTTAACAATTAATTACTCCCCTCTGCCTACTTCCACTCTTTTTTAGCCAAAGCTAAAAAGGAATAATTTAGCTAATCTTAAAAAGGCCATTGCTAATTTACAAATACCGATTTGATCACTTTTTAACCGGCGGCTGCGTCGGTCGAATCTCCACCTTACTCGGCAATGATCTCGCAGGCATCGTCAATAAATCCACACAAAGTTTTCCAATGTCCTCTGGTTGTATCTTCCAAGCATCTGCATCAGATGGTTGATGATTATTAAAATGCGAAGCCACTGAACCCGGCATGATCGTCGTTACTTTTACTCCATCCTGACGAACATCCAACATCACTGCTTGAGTAAAACCAACCAAGCCAAATTTACTGGCATTATATGCTGCTCCTTTTGCAAAGAAATTCGTTCCAGCCAAACTAGCAATTGTAATCAAATATCCTTGAGATGCTTTGAGTGCTTCCAGAGATGCTTTTGTACTATTAAAAACTCCTGTCAAATTGATATCGATCACGTCATTCCACTGGTCATGCGTCATTTCCTGAATTGGTGCAAAATGACCAACACCAGCATTCGCTATCATGGCATCTACTTTCTCCCATTTATCAAGGACCGTTTGTACCACTCTTTTTTCATCTTCATACTTTCGAACATCCGAAGCTACTCCGATCACCTGATCTGAATCGCCTAATGATTGTGCGGCCTTATCGGCAGCTTCTTGGCTACGGCTCGTAATCGCAACCTTCATTCCTTGTGCCAGACAAGATTGCGCAATTCCGTATCCTATTCCTTTTGATCCACCAGTGATGATGGCGACTTTGTTTTTTAGCATTATTTTATTTTTTAAATATTGAATTCATTTATTAAACGACTAGTGTGAATCAGACGTTAAACTAAATTTAATCTATGACGATGATGATCGAAACTCCGTTTCTTGTAATTTATTGATCGCTTGACTCTAAGTCGATCATCTTTTCCACAACATCCTCCTTCAAATTTTGTTCAATAACCGAAACTAAATACTGATTAAAAAATAGCTTCGTCATTTCATTATCTGGTTTTAGTCAATTACTAGCAGACAAAGCCAGTTAATGAAATGGTAAATGTAGAAGTTATTTTTTGATAGATACTAAGATTTATTTTGGTATTTTTAAGCCACAGACAGGAAATATGATTTTAAAAAAAATAACCTTGTTCACTTTCGGGCTTTTAATCTGCGCTTTGGGTCTTTCTCAAAATGCTTTGTCTCCTCGTATCGCCAGCTATGATATTCAGGTAGAACTAGATGCAGATAAAAAAATGCTCTATGGCAAACAGACTTTGTATTGGAAAAATCCATCGACGGATACTATCCATGAATTGCGGTATCACCTCTACCACAATGCTTTTAAAAATTCCAAGACCACTTTTATGAAAAACCAGGAATTCACTTTGCCGGGATTGGATGAGAATGATTGCGACTGGGGCTATATCGACATTCATAAAATAGAGGATGAATATGGGAATAATTTAGCGGAAGC
>CAKZTD010000335.1 GCA_937921595.1 uncultured Saprospiraceae bacterium | reverse complement strand
GGAGCTATTTTAGAAATGCCAGAATGGGAGGCACTTGCTCAAAAGCTAAAAGATCATGGGACGGAATTTATCATTGAGCCTTATGTTCGTTTCAAAGGCGAAGTAGGGGAGCAGGCGACAATGTTCTTTTTAGATCCTAGTGGAAATGCGATAGAGTTTAAGGCCTTTGTGGATTTTGATATGATTTTTTCGAAATAAATAAACATGAGTCATCCCGAATTTTATTTTGAGAATTTGGGATGACTCATGTCAGTTTAAGTATAAATAGAGTCTACAGCTCTGAGAGATAAACGTAGGTTTTTTTCCATCAAGTAATTTTTCTGCTAATTCTTTTTGCTTTTCTTTTTTCATTTTCTATTAGGGGATTCTTCGGGGCGACCAGTAGGGAAGGGGTTCATTTTTATACCATAAACTGGATACTTCCTTTTATGTAACTCTGTCAATATTTGCTTATTTGTAACTATATCTGGTTTGTAATGGCCACTACCACAATTAATTTTTTCCAGCTTTCCATCAATAATTTTTATTTCACCAGCAGCAGCTACCGGTCCTCCGGATAGGAAGGTTGAATGATGGAATTGTGTAAGGATGGAATTGTGTAAGGATGGGGAATTTAGTCATATAGATTCTTCCGTTTTCGTCCATTACAAAAATACCCATATCGGTGCTTGCATTTTTTAAAGCACCAGAACTCCCTCTAGTATCTAATAATTCATCTTTGTAATCTACTAACTTTCCATTATGGACAAACACTTCAAATTTTCGACGTTGTTCTTTATTAAGGTAGCGAGTGGTTCTACCTTCCCAATACTTTCCTTTGTCTTCGTTTTCATGCCCCTTCATTTTCATAGTCT
Source organism: uncultured Saprospiraceae bacterium (assembly GCA_937921595.1). Classification (GTDB taxonomy): domain Bacteria; phylum Bacteroidota; class Bacteroidia; order Chitinophagales; family Saprospiraceae; genus JAHDHW01. The sequence continues at coordinate 2,718 of CAKZTD010000335.1, read as the reverse complement.
TATATTTATCTCCTGTTGAACCTGTAAGCGTTGAAGGAGGTTTTATATTATCTGGTTCGTAATTATTACTCTTGGGGTAAGGGTCTAATAATTTCGCATAGTGATCAGTACTATTCTTTGGACGGGTCATGAAGTAAGGGAGCCCTTTGTAGTTGTAAGCGGCCAAAATATTACTTTCTGTATCATACAAGATTATATCTCCATTACTTTTTAAATGAAAGCGATTCGCGGTGAGGTGAGAGCCTCTTAAAAATACGTGTGCCACTGCGACATATTCTTTTACAGATTTAATTTCTGGAAAGAAATCTTTATTCTCTTTGTAAAAAGCTTCAGCTCTTTGACTAGCGCTTCGGTTTGGATCATTGCGATGGTCAGTTGTCCATTGATTGATTTTTATTTCATTGATCAGGCTTTTGTTCATAGCAGGATTAAGTGCTGGATCGGAGGAGTATTTTATGGGTTGATCATTTTTATTATTCGTATTGCTTTTCTGAGTTTTAGAGGTTTGCTGGTAATTAGCATAATGCTCAGATTTGTAATTTTCATAGGCGTCTTCTATATTTAATTCCGGAATATTGGCAACATCATCATAGTCTTTGTTGGTGATCGCATTTTCTGTTTTACCAATTGGATTCTTCATCCGGGGAAAAATCTCAGTAGATTTGTTTCCAACTGTTGTATTGAAAGACTGAGTAGAAGCGTTATAAAAGATTTGTGAAAAATCAATTTCTTCCCATTTTCGGTTGTTGCCCAGGCCGATTAATTTATTATTTACTCCTGCTGCTTTTCCATCTCCGAGGGAGATCATAACATGGATTAATCGTTCTTTTTTTGTTTTAGAATCAATCTTAAAAAAACCTACAATATATCCTTTTGGAATACCCATTAATTCTTCTACAGGAGCGTCTTCAAGTTTTATTAGGTCTTTAAATGCATTAAATTTACTGGCCTCTTTAAGGGAGATGATGTTAGCGGTAACCATCACGGATTCTGCCGCATCCCAACTTTTTTTACTTGCTAATTTTCTATAAAGAGCATGAGTAGTCTCGGTTGCGGCCTTTGCCTGAAAGGCTAGATTTTCTATTGGCGTTTTTGGTGCAGTTGATTGATTTAGTTCTGGAATGTTTGCTACATCATCGTATTCATTATTTACTGCAATCCACTTCTCTTCATACTTTACTTTTTTATCTACACCAACTTGCTCGAAGTACAACAAACCATCGCTTGGGCGGAACATAGTTTTGGGTAATCCTTTTTTATCATAAACTACACAAACATTGCTTTTGTATTCAAAAACTACCAGATCTCCATTTTGCATTTTTTTCTCCTGCTTGTCTGGTAGGGATAAACTTTTGAACTTATGAGCAGCGGCGATATATTCTTGAAGGTTTTTTATTTCAGGAAAAGCTTTTTTATGTTTTTCCCATTTTGCTTTTGCATTATCAACAGAACTTAGATTTTTCTTTGCTGCCCATTTGCTGGAAGCTACCTTCTTAAATTTATCCGCTCCTTTTGAAAGCCAGGTTTTCTGATTTGGTTTTGGGTGATAAGATTTCAGATAATGAGTGTGAATGGATTTAGCTTTGACACTTTTGTTTTTAGAGGTTTCCTGTTTTTCTTCATAACCGATGTAGGTATACTTTTCTTCTTCACAAACTAAAGTATAAAAGGTGTTTTTCTCTTTAGGACGAAACATGGTGGTCGGTTCGCCTTTTCTATTTAAAGAGACAAAGATGTTTTCCTTTTCATAATAAAAAACGCTGTCTCCATTTTTAAGTTTTTTGCTAACGGTACCTTTTGGTCGGCTTGAGGATATTTTAAAACTCAAAGCGACCGCCACATATTTCTTTACATTTTTTATTTCGGGCAATCCAGATTTGAAAAGGCCAAAATGGTATTCCGCATTTTTGGCATCTTTCCGCTCTGTAGATGGTCCCCATTGGGAAAGTGGTTTTTCTTTTACCTTCCTTAAAGTTTTAATCCAAATGGTATCTATATCTGAAATTTTGACATTGATCAAAGCGTAATCCTGAGCATTGCTGTCTGCAGGAATAGTCGAAAAGAAAAATATAAATAATAAAAGAGGAAGAAGACGTTTCATGATAAATGGGAGTAAGGGGTTTGCTTGAAATAATTATATTATCTATAATCTTACGAGGAGTTTAATCATCTAAGACTTTTGTCTTTACATGAAATTCGATTACATTTGCTCCGTTTTCAAGAGATAAAATCATACTGCTACTGGAGGTGTCTGTATCGGAGGTGCTAATACAATCTCTTAATGGGAAAAATCTTTCACCGTGAAACTCGTCGTCCTTAAAGTCGCCATATTCAAGTGCTTTGCCCCATAATTTGATCTGATACTTATCTATGTCTGATAATTTTATTTTAAGTGGTTTTTTTACCCCTATAGCCTTGGTTTCTTTATCTTCTTCAAAAAAAGAAACATAGCAATCAGAGGAACCACTATCGTCATAACATTCTTCTTTATAAAGAATCCCTCTTTTATATTTATTGTTGTTATATGCGAGTGCCACTTCAAATTTGTAACCGTATTGAGGACTGCTTTCACGCCATCCCGTAACTTGAATTTTTTCAAAGTTAAATTGAATATTTACGTGATCTTTTTTAATCTCTCTACACTCTCGTTTATTATAAGTCGTCGCTAAATTTACCCTCGCTACTTTCCAGTCAGAAAGATATCTTAAAACATAGGAT